>DATGVY010000197.1:0-3189 GCA_035299845.1 Streptosporangiaceae bacterium | reverse complement strand
GTGGCTGGCACCGTGCCGGTGGCTGGCACCGTGCCGGTGGCTGGCACCGTGCCGGTGGCTGGCATTGTGCCGGTGGCTGGCATTGTGCCGGTGGCTGGCACCGTGCCGGTGGCTAGCACCGTGCTGCCACTGGCCGGCTTGCGCGTCATCGAGGTCGGCAGCTTCGTCGCCGTCCCGTCAGCGGGCCTGGCCCTGCGCCAGCTTGGCGCCCGTGTCATCCGGGTCGATCCGGTCGGCGGGGCGCCCGACATCAGGCGCTGGCCGCTAGGCCGGGACGGGCGCAGCCTCTACTGGGCCGGCCTCAACCGGGGCAAGGAGTCGGTAGTCCTCGATCTCGCCGGCCCGGCCGGGCAGGTGACCTTGCGGCGGCTGGTGTGCGCGGGCGGCGCGACGGGCGGGATCCTGCTGTCGAACATCTCCGGCCAGCCATGGCTGGCCGACCAGGTGCTGCGCCAGCACCGGCCCGACCTCATCTACGTGCAGGTCGTCGGGACGTCCGATGGCGGTCCGGCCGTCGACTACACCGTCAACGCGGCCTCGGGACTGGCGCACGCGACCGGTCCCGAGGACGGGGAAAGCCCGGTCAACCATGCCCTTCCGGCCTGGGACCTGCTCGCAGGAGCCCAGGCGGCCATGGCCGTGCTGGCGGCCCTGCGGCGGCGGGAGAGCACCGGCGAGGGTGCGTGCCTGCGAGTGGCGCTTGAGGACGTCGCTGCAGCCACCCTGACGACACTCGGCTTCCTGCCGGATGCACACCTGAGACTGCGTAACCGCCCGCCGCACGGTAACTATCTCTACGGCACCTTTGGGGCCGAGATGCCGCTGTCCGACGGAAACCGGATCATGATCGTGGCGCTGACATCCCGGCAGTGGGATTCGCTCCTGGAGGTAACTGGCACCGGCCGGGCGGTGACCGCGCTGGCCGGGGCGCTTGACGCCGATTTCCGCTCTGAGGGCGACCGCTATCTGCACCGGCACGTTCTCGCCGGGCTGCTGCGGCCGTGGTTTGAGGCGCGGAGCCTCGGCGAGGTGTCCGCGGCGCTCGGCGGATCGCGCGTCCTGTGGGCCCCGTTCCGCCGCTTCACTGACGTGGTGCGCGACCTGCACCGCGCGGGCGGTTCGCCCGTCGTCACGGAAATGCCGGAGGAGGGATTCGGCGCGATACTTGCCACCCCCGGGCCGGTGCGGCTGGGCGGCGCGAGCGATGCGCCTGCTCGCGCTCCGCGGCTGGGGCAGCACACCGATTCCGTGCTCACCGAGCTGCTAGGAAACGATCATGGGTGAGTTCATCCGCCGGATCGGCCACGATATATGGCACCTGCGCAACATCGATGCGTACGCCGTCGCGGCCGTGGCCTTCGTCTTCGCGGCGCTGTCGGTGGCGGGCGACACGCTCCCCGGCAACCCGCGCTGGGCCGTGCTGCTGGTCGGCGTCGGCCTGCTGGTATTCCGGATTACCCTGCCGGACCGGCTGCCCGGCGACGCCGGCGATGTGCTGAAGGACCGGTCCGCCTTCGATGACAAGCCGTTCCCCGCGCGGCTGCGGTCGGCCACCGAGCTGTGGGTGTTCGCCCCGTCCGGGATCAACCTGCTGGCGCCGCAGCACGCCGACACGATCAGGACCACGCTGCTCGGCAACCCGGACGGCGTCGTGCGGGTCGTGGTGCTCGACCCGGATGAGGAAGCCGCGGTCCAGCTGGCGACCCGGCAGCTCGATGACTCGCTGGACTACCCGGTGCAGCAGTTTCCCTCATCGCTCGCGGCGACCATCGACCGGCTGCGGCGGATGGCCGCGTGGCAGGTCCGGGGCAGCTTCTCCTACCGGCTGCTCGATCACAATCCTGGATTCAGCCTGGTCGCGGTCGACCCTGGCACCCGGCAGGGCGTGGTGATCGTCGAGTTTCACGGCTTCCACAACCAGGTCACGAACACCCGCATGCATATCGAGCTTCGCCGGGCCGACAGCGAGCAGTGGTACGCGTACTGGCTGGAGCAGTTCGAGCGCATCTGGCAGGCGGCCCGCCCTGCCGAAGGATTGGGCGGGCATGCGGACGGTGTGTGACAATACGACTACGTCACTATCCCGGGGGGGATCCGACCATGACAGTGCCCATGCGCCCTGCTGCCTGCCGTCAGTTAGGTGCCGGCTTCAGTGCCCTGACGCCAGCCCGGCAGCGCGAGGCCGGAATCTCCGAAGTCCTCACCGGCGCCGGGGTCGAGGCGTTGTCCCAGCTTTTCCCGGACTGGCGGATCTGGGCGGACGACTACGGGTGGCACGCCCGCCGGCGCGGTGATGTATACGTGCAGGTCTACCAGCACGGCGCGCCCGCCTTCTGCGTGCACGCCCGCGGCGCGGTCGATCTAGCGGCCCAGCTGCGCTGGCAGCAGGCGGCGGACATGCACGCGCCGGCCGGCTGCGCCCCGTAGTGAACGCGTGCCCGGCCACCGACATGAAGGGCGCCGCGTGTCCGGCGACGGCCAGCAGGCCGCCGCGCCGCGCGGTCAGGCTGAGGTAATGTTGCCGTCTCCAGCAACCGACGTGCCGAGGAGGTGGGATCCATTACCACCAGATCAGGCCGGGTGCTCCCACCTCACGGCCGCGCGGTCCAGCTGGCATAGGTGACCGAGAGAGCGCCCATCGGCAGCACGAAAGGCGCGCTCATGTCAGCTTCCCCGTCACCTCGCCCGCCCTCCGTCGTCGTCAGCAGGCTCCGGGCGGCCGGCTGCGTCTTCGCCGAGGACGAGGCGCGGCTGCTCATCTCCGCGGCACAGACGCCCGCCGACCTCGCCGCCATGGTGGACAGGCGAGCCGCCGGGATGCCCATCGAACACGTCGTCGGCTGGGCCGAGTTCTGCGGGCTGCGGATAGCCGTGGACCCTGGAGTCTTCGTGCCCCGCCACCGCACCGAGTTCCTCGTCCGCCAGGCCGCCGACCTGGCCCGCCAGGCCGCTGCCTCCGCCGGCCAGGCTGCCGCCTCCGCCGGCCAGGGTGCCGCCGCCGTCGGCCAGCCTGCTGCCGTCGGTCAGGCTGCGCCCGCTGGCCAGGCTGCTGCCGTCGGCCAGGCTGCTGCCGATGGCCATGCTGCCGCCGATGGCCATGCTGCTGCCGCTGGCCATGCTGCCGCCGCTGGCCATGCTGCCGCCGCTGGCCATGCTGCCGCCGCTGGCCATGCTGCCGCCGCTGGCCAT
>DATGVY010000196.1:0-2240 GCA_035299845.1 Streptosporangiaceae bacterium | reverse complement strand
CCCCGAGATCGATCAGCGCGGCGTAGTCGCTGGCGCTGGCGGCCAGCGCGGCGGTGAGTTCCGCCTCCTGCCGGGTTGCCGCCGCGAGCTGGCGTTCCAGCCTGCCGAGCTCCTTCTGGCCGGCCCGCTGCCTGGCGGCCGGGGACGGCCGCCGGCCAGCCGGCTGGCGCCCGGCCGGCGCCGTGCCCAGCTCGCGCTCGCGGCGGTCAAGGTACTCGGAAATGCCGCCGGGCAGGTAGGCGAGCCTGCCGTCGAATAGCGCCACCACATGATCGGTCACCCGCTCAACGAAGTACCGGTCGTGGCTGACCACCACAAGCGAGCCAGGCCAGCTGTCCAGCAGGTCCTCAAGCTCGGTCAGCGTATCGATATCCAGGTCGTTGGTCGGCTCGTCGAAGAGCAGCACGTTCGGCTCGGCCATCAGCAGCATCAGCAGCTGCAGTCTCCTGCGCTCGCCGCCGGACAGCTCGCCTACTGGCGTCCACTGCCTGTCCCCGCCCAGGCCGAGCCGCTCAAGCAGCTGGCTGGCGGACAGCTCGCCCTTGCCGACCTGCACGCTGCTGCGCACCTGCTCGGCAGCCTCAAGCACACGCAGCGCCGGATCGATGTCGGCGGCCTCCTGGGCTAGGCAGCCGAGCCGTACGGTCTTGCCGCGCACCACCGTGCCCGATACCGTCAGGCCGCCCGCCGCGGGCGGCTCCCCGGACGAGACCGGCCCGCTGCCTCCGGTGGCCGGCTCCCCGGCCGCCGCTGCGGGTTCTGCGGCCGGCAGCGTCCCGGCCAGCAACCGGAGCAGCGTTGTCTTGCCGCTGCCGTTGATTCCCACGACGCCCACCCGGTCGCCGGGCCCGAGCTGCCAGCTGACGTGGTCAAGCAGCACTCGCTGCCCGGCCAGCACGGTGGCATCGCTGACATCAATGACCGTCTTGCCCAGCCGGCCGGCGGCCAGCCTGGTCAGCTCGACCTTGTCGCGCGGAGGCGGCTCGCCATCGATCAGGGCGGTGGCCGCCTCAATCCGGAACTTCGGCTTGCTGGTCCTGGCCGGCGGCCCGCGCCGGAGCCAGGCCAGCTCCTTGCGCAGCAGGCCGCGCCGCCGCCGGTCGGCCGCGTCGGCCAGCCGGGCCCGCTCCGCCCTGGCCAGCACGTACGCCGAGTAGCCGCCTTCGTAGGAGCTCACCTTCCCGTCCGCGAGCTCCCAGGTCCGCTCGCAGACTGCATCGAGGAACCAGCGGTCATGCGTCACGACGACGAACGCGCTGCGCTGGCCGCGCAGGTAGCTTGCCAGCCAGCTGATCGCCGCTAGGTCCAGGTGGTTGGTCGGCTCGTCAAGCAGCAGCAGGTCATGCGCCCGGCACAGGACGGCGGCCATGCCGGCCCGGCGACGCTCGCCCCCCGACAGCCGCTCCACGGGCGAATCGAGGCTCACTCCGCCGAGCAGTGCCTCCTTGACCGCGCGGGTCCGCGGATCGGCGGACCAGGCGTGCTCGGGGAGCGTGCCGAAGACGAGTTCCCCGACGCGCCCGGCCAGGTTCTCAATCTGCGGCAGGTAGCCGAGCCGCAGGCCGCCTGCCCGGGTGACCCGGCCTGAGTCAAGCTCGGCGGTACCGGCTAGCGCGGCAAGCAGCGTGGTCTTCCCCGCGCCGTTGCGTCCGACGACGCCGATCCTGTCCCCGGCCGATACGCCGAGCGACACGCCGTCAAGCAGCACCCGGGGACCGAACGCCTTGGCGGCAGCCTCCAGGTTGACCAGGTTCACGCCTGCTCCGCGGTGGCGACGACGGTGGCGCCGGGCACCGGCCCGTGCACCCGGGCGACGGCCCGGCAGACCCCGGCGCCGGTCAGCGAGACCGCGAGCTCCCGCGCGTGCCCGGCGTCCGCCGCGAGAAAAGCGCAGGTTGGCCCGGAGCCGGAGACCATGGCGCCGACCGCGCCGAACTCGCGGCCGGCCGACAGCGCACGGCGAAGCCCGGGGCGCAGCGACAGCGCGGCCGGCTGCAGGTCGTTGGTCAGCAGCCGGCCGACCGCCGCCGGATCGGCCGACCGCAATGCGGCCATCAGCTCGGTGCTGAGCCGGGGCGCCGCCTGCGCAGGACCGGCCGTGCCGCCGGACCCAGACCCCGAGCCCGGCCCGGAGCCCGGCCCCGCGCCGCCGCCCGGCCCGGAGCCGCCGCCCGGCCCGGAGCCGCCGCCCGGCCCGGAGCCGCCCGCGAGGTCGGCCGCGCGAGCGGCACGGAGCCTGT
>DATGVY010000195.1:0-1812 GCA_035299845.1 Streptosporangiaceae bacterium | reverse complement strand
ATGTACCGGACGCTCAGCCAGCATCCGGCTGTGGTTAAGGCGGTATGGCACAAGGGTGTGCACTACTTCGACACCGACTACGGCCGGGGGCTTGACTGGTATCAGGGTCATTTCCCGCTGCGGGCCCGCGCGCGCCTGGCCGCGCGGGCCGGCGGCGCCGCGCCGGTGACCTTCGAGGCGAGCCCGTACTACATGTTTCATCCGCTGGCCGCCGAGCGGATCTCCCGTGACCTGCCCGGCGTGAAGCTGCTCGTCCTGCTGCGCGACCCGGTCGAGCGGGCCTATTCCGCGCACGCTCACGAGCTGGCCCGGGGCTACGAGACCGAGCCGTTCGCCCGCGCGCTTGAGCTTGAGGCGGGCCGGCTTGATGGCGAGGTAGAGCGCATCATTGCTGACCCGGCCTATGTCAGCCGCAGTCACCAGCACCAGGCATACCGCGCCCGCGGCCAGTACGTCGAGCAGCTGGAGCGGCTGGAGCGGCTATTCGGCCGGGACCGGATCCATGTGGTGGACAGCAGTGACTTCTTCACCGAGCCCGAGCCGGTCTACAAGGCCGTGCTGGAGTTCCTTGAGCTGCCGCACCGGGGTGATCCTGCCTTCGAGCGGTACAACGCCCGGCCGCGCTCACCCATGCCGGAGAACCTGCGGACCGCTCTGGACGAGCATTTCCGGCCCTACGACGTGCGCCTCGCCAGATGGCTCGGCTGGGAACCGAGCTGGCGGCGATGACTCACTCCGCGGGCGACTCCTACCCGTCGCCGTCTCCCGATCTCACGCTGCCGCGGATTCTCCGGCTCGGCCTGGTCGGCATCGCGTCCGACCTCCGCGACCGGCGGCAGGACCCGGCCTTGCGCAAGCGGCCGTCGATGCGCGCGCTGGATCCGCGGCTGCACCGCCCGGTCCTGGTGATCGGCGCGCCCAGGTCGGGAACGACCTTCCTGGCGGGCTGCATCGGGCGGCTGCCCGAGATCTCGTACCATTTCGAGCCCCGGCTCACCAAGGCCGCCGCCCGGTGCGTGTACGACGGGTCATGGAGCGAGAGACGGGCCGCTGCGGTGTTCCGGCTCTCCTACTCGGCCCTGCTGCTCGCGGCGCTCGACGGCGGACGGCGCTTCAGCGAGAAGAACCCGGAGAACAGCTTCGTGGTCCCGTTCCTGGCGACGGCGCTGCCGGGGGCCCAGTTCGTGCACATCGTGCGCGACGGACGCGATGTCGCCGTGTCGCATGCGGAGAAGCCATGGCTCTCGGCCGCGTCGGCCGGCGCTGGCAGGCGCGGGCGGGGCGGGCAGCTGTGGGGCCCTTACCCCCGCTGGTGGGTCGAGCCAGACCGCCGTGCGGAGTTCGTCGCAGTCCCTGACATCGTCCGGTCGGCCTGGTGCTGGCGGCGGTTCACCGAAGCTGCCCTCGGCGGGCTGGCCGGGCTGCCGGCCGACCGTAGCATCGAGGTCAGGTACGAGTCCGTCGTGCACGATCCGGCCGGCACGGCCCGTCTGCTCGCGGATTTCCTCGGCGCCTCGCCGGCCGGGCACCAGGTGCTGCGAGCGGCGCTCGCCGAGGCGAGGCCAGGCTCGGTAGGACGGTGGCGCTCCGCACTCGGCGAGGACGAGGTCGTCGACGTCGAGCGGGAGACCGGGCCGCTGCTGACCCTGCTCGGCTACCGCTGAGGCTCCCGGCCGCACCGTAGGCCGGCCGCGCCGTGGGCCGGGCGCGCCGTAGGCCGCGCGCCGCCGGCGGCAGCAAAACGCCCGTCCCGCGTTACCGGCCGCCGGGCGCGTCCCTATCCAGTGACTGGCCGCCCCGGCGGATTGAAGT
>DATGVY010000194.1:0-5792 GCA_035299845.1 Streptosporangiaceae bacterium | reverse complement strand
ATGCCGATGAGCGGACGTTTCCCTTTTAGGCAACGCCGAGGTCGCGCGTGCGGTCCCGCAGTAGAGTTTCGGCGCCGTCGGCGATCTGGCGCACGATTACGGCCGCCGGGAGAACCTCGGTCGCCGCGCTGACCGACTCGCCGGCATAATGAGCCAGAGCGTCGACGGGACCGCCGATTTTGTCCGACGGCGGTGATGGCGCAAACAGCGGAATCGCCCCCTCGTCTGGGTAGCTGGCGCCCGAGGCACCGCCGCCCCGGCTGGACGCCGCTTCGAGGCTCGCGCGCAGGACGCGATGGGGGGCGTCCGGCCAGTGGACCTTGAAGGCGCCGGTCAGCACGGTGTCGCTGGCGCGTGCCGCGATGACTGCCGAGCGGTAGTCAGGATGGGCTGACGATTCCTCCGCCAGCAGGAATCGTGTTCCGACGCGGACACCGTCGGCCCCGGCCGCCAGCGCGGCCGCCATGCCCCTCGCGGTTGCCACGCCGCCGGCTGCGAGCACCGGCACATCGACGGCGCCGAGCACCTCGTCCAGAAGCATCAGCACACCAATCTTCCCGCGCACGTGGCCCCCCGCTTCAATGCCCTGGGCGATGACGAAGTCGCATCCGGCCCCGGCGGCGGCACGGGCCTCCTCGGCAGAGCCCGCCTGCCAGGAAACCAGTGCTCCGCCGCAGTGGCCCAGCTGCACGAGCGCCGGGTCGGGGTCGCCGTAGAAGAACTCGATGACCTTTACCAGCGGCGCAACCGCGGCGACAGCGTCGCGGTCGACGAAGGGGATCAGGAAACCGGCTCCGACGTGCTGCCCGGGCGCCGCCCGGCCCTTGCCGTTGACGAACGCCTCCACCAGCGTGGCGCGGTCGAAGTCGCTCGCACCGACCATGCCCAGCGCTCCGGCGGCGGCGACCGCGTAAGCAAGGCGCGGCGTACCGATGCCGCCGCCCATCGCGGCGAGCTGGACCGGGACCTCGCAACCGACCAGCTCAGTGAATCGAGTTCGCACAGTGCGAGACTAATCGTTGAGAGCCGGCAGAGGGGGGATCGCTCGTTTCGTCGCCCGAACGGGCCGCGCCAATGGCCTCACATGCCGCCACGAGTGAAAGCTTGCAACTGCCGATGTGCGCTAGTTGCTCGCCGGCGACGGTCCTGGGATGCTTCGCACATGTCTTCCCTCCCGGCGACATTCGCCGAGGACGTCACCGATCAGCCAGCCCGGGCCCAGTTCGAGGTGTTCCCCGGCGAGCACCGCGGTGCGCTCAATGGCTGCCTGGACGGGCTGACCGAGGAGCAGGCGCGCCGGTCGCTGGTGCCCTCCCGGACCACGCTGCCGGGCCTGGTGAAGCACGCGACCTTCGTCGAAAAGGTCTGGTTCGACGAAGCCGTCACGGGCCGGCCACGCGCCGAGATCGGCATCCCCGCGACGCCAGGCGAGTCGTTCATCCTCGATCACGACGACACCATCGCCACCGTCCGGCGAGCACACCGCGAGGCATGCCAGTCATCACGCCGCGCGACGTCATCCCTGGGCCTGGACGACATCATCCACGGCAACCGGCGCGGCCCGCTCCCCCTGCGCTGGGTGTACCTCCACATGCTGCGCGAGCTCGCTCAGCACTGCGGGCACGCAGACATCCTGCGCGAGCAGCTCATCAACGAGTAGCGCTCTCGGCGTCCGCTCATGCCGCGAATGGCGTGTTGGCTGGGCAACGGGGCGTGGTGCCGGGTGTCTTATCGTGGCGTGCATGCCTGGAGACGGCGATGAGGCCTTCTGCGCGGAGGCCGGCGATGTGCTGGCTGGCCTGCCGGGGGTTCAGGCCGTGAGCCTGGGCGGTTCACGGGCTGCCGGGACCGCCGGACCAGACAGTGACTGGGACTTCGCGGTGTACTACCGCGGCGCGGGCTTCGATCCGGCCGGCCTGCGCTCGCTGGGCTGGCCCGGGGAGATCTTCCCGATTGGCGGGTGGGGCGGCGGGGTCTTCAACGGCGGCGCCTGGCTGACCGCGGGCGCCCGCCGCATCGATGTGCACTACCGGGACCTGGACGACGTCGAGCACCATCTCGCCGAAGCGCAAGCAGGACGCTTCGGCATCGAGCGGCTGCTGTTTCACCTAGCCGGGATCCCTACCTACATCGTCGCCGCCGAACTGGCCCTCAACCAGGTACTTCACGGTGACCTGCCCAGGCCCGCCTACCCGCCAGCGCTGCGCCGGGCCGCAGCGGCCCGATGGCAGGGCGACGCCGGGGCCACCCTGGGATACGCGCGCAGCGCGCACGCGGCCAGGGGGCACCTGGCCGACACCGCCGGGGCCATCGCCGTCGCCGCATGCCAGGGCGCCCATGCCGTGCTGGCCTCCCGAGGGCAGTGGGTCACCAACGAAAAGACCCTCCTCGACCGGGCCGGCCTGCGCAGCATCGACGGAATCCTTACCGGTCTCACCGCTGAGCCCGGACACCTGCTCAGCGCCATCGAAAAAGCCGCCGCGCTCCTACGCTCCCCAGACTGACCGGCACACAGCGGGACCAGCCGCAACTCACATTTGCCGCTGGTCGTGCGGTCGCCAGGGACGACCTAGCCCACGCCGGTGATTGGGGGGTGGCGGTTGCCTTCCCGTTCCGGGTTGCCCTGCCCGGCCGTCGGAGTGGCGCGGCAGGCTTGCATCGTGAGCCACCCGTGGCTCATCCCTGTGGATGCGCGGGCCCGTGGTGGCCGCGTCCCGGGGACTGATCCGGCTCCTGCTAGGAGAGGTGCGGATGCACCGCTGGTGGTGACGCCGCCCGGTGGTACGGTCGGCGACATTACGGGCCGGAACAAGGAGGCAACGATGACCGCACCGCTGCAGGTGATCGCCTTGAGCTTCAGCCGCGACGCCGGTGCCGAGGACCGGATCCTGGCCGAGGTCGATCGTTTGCGCGGCCGGGGGGTTCTTCGCCTGCTCGATATGCTCTTCGTGGCTAAAAGCCAGGACGGCGCCATCGAGCAGCTGGCCGTCGGTAATGACGAGGACTTCGGCTCGCTCCTGGTGGCGGTCGTTCCCGTTGCGAACGGCGGTCCGGCCGCGCCGGCGCCAGCTGACGGCCCGGCCTTTGACCCGGCCGATGCGCGGGCTCTGGCCGATTCTCTCCAGCCGGGGACCGCTCTGGCCTTCCTGCTCGTGGAGCACCACTGGGCCGCCCCGCTTTTTGACGCAATTGCCGAGGCTGGCGGCACGCTGATCGGCGAGGGCTTCCTGACCTCCAAGGCCGGGCTGGTGGTGGGAGCCGAGGTCGCCGCCATGGAGGAGGCAGCTCAGGTGATTGCCCAGGCCCAGGCCGAGGAGGCCGACGCCTTGCTCGCGGCGGTGGCGGCCAGAGCCGAGGCGGCCGAGGCGGTGGCCGAATCGGAGCGGATCCAGTCTGCCGCTGCCGCTGCCGCCGTCCGGGCGCTGATCACTGCCGGGCTGGTGGAGGAGGCGGCCGCCCACGAGGCGGTCACGGCGCTGACCGCGGCTGGCCTCATCGTGGCCGCGGCTGGCCAGGCGGCTGCTGACTCCGTCGCTGAAGACGCAGCCGCGGTGGAAGCCGCCGACGAGGTCGCCGCTGCGTCTCTGGCGGAATCTCTCGCCACCATCGCCGCCGCCGACGAGGTGGCCGCCGAAGCGACCGGCGGAGCCGAGGCACGGGTCAGGGCGGCGTCGATCACCATGGCAGAGGCCCAGGTGCTGCGGTATCTCCCCAAACCACTTCCCTTCTCCGTTATCGCCGACAAGCTGGGCATCTCCCGGTCGGCAGCCAAGGAGCGAGCGGCACGCCTGTATAAGAGGCTCGGTGTCCACGGCCGGGACGAGGCGGTCAGCCGGGCCCGCTCCCTGGGCCTCATCCGCGGCTAGTAGTTATTGGTCGCGGACGCTCGCGCGAGGAGTAGCGCCCGTGCTTGTGGGCGCCGCGCAGATCAGCCAGATCTGCGCCCGTCACGAGCGTCGCTGTTTCGCGCCAAGCGGCCGCGCCGGCCAAAGCCTCGGTCCGCGTCCAGCTAGTGGTCCATTACGGTGCCGTGGACCCGCAATCCTAGGTTTTAGCATGACGACTATCCACCGGCCCAGCGTGCATGATTATGCATGACCGCCCGGTACCGAGAACGCCCGCATCTGCCGCCGTGCGGGCGCTCCCGGGCTCGGGACCACCTTGCCTAACGATGTGGTCGGGAGATCGCGATGTGGCCGCGGAGCGTGGCCGGCACTCCGGTGGCAGTCATGCGCGAAACCGCCTGCGGGCGTGCCGGCCAGTCCGGCTGGTTTGATGCCGCACCGGCAGGACAATGCGGGCGCAGCGGCAGCACGCACCCGGAACCGGGCGCTCCGGGTGCCATCGGTTCCCCCGGCCGGCCCGGCCAGCGGAAGCGGAGCCTCCCGGAACCTAGTTAGCGTCGCTAAGTTCCGGCGCCGCGCCAGATCGGCGCCGTCAGGCAGGTAGGGCCTCCGTCGCCCTTGAGGGAAATCTCCGAGCCGTCGTACCCGTGCACCTCGCAGCCGGCCGACTCCAGCGCGGCGCGGGTCCGCGGGTTGCCGTTCAGCATGACCACCCGCCGTGGCCCGACCGCCAGGATGTTGCACCCCATCGTCTGGTACTCGCCGGAGTCGACGGGCACCACCTGGACTCCCCGCTCGGCGAGCGTCTGCATCAGCGCGACCGGCGCCAGCGGCGGGTAGACGACGGCAAGGTCGCCGGCGACCGGTGAGATCAGCGACATCAGGTGCAGCACGTGCCCGGGCCCGCGGTCGTGCGGGAGGTCGACCGACTCCAGGCTGGCGCCCTCGGCCGCGAGGATCTGCGCCAGCTGGCGCAGGCCTTCGGCGTTGGTGCGGTAGCTGCGGCCGGCCAGCATGGTGCGCTCGTCCAGCCAGATGAAGTCGCCGCCGTCCGCCCGCGCGGCCCCGGCCAGCCGCCCTGCCACCGGAACGCCCGCGGCCGTCAGCGCGGCGCCCAGCAAGGCCGGCTCGGCCACCCGGGCCGGCTTGGCCATCTGGAACAGCACCGCGCCAGCGCCGGTCACCAGCCCGGGGTCCCGGACATAGATGGCATCGACCAGGCCGCCGACGGCCGGGGCGACCTCGACCTCGCAGCCAAGATCGGTGAGCAGCCGGCCAAACGCCTCGTGCTGGCGCGCCAGCAGGCCGGCCTCGGGCGCCCGCCAGCCCGCCGCGGCGAAGTCGCCGGTGACCGACGGGCGGCGGAGCAGGACGCGGCGCAGCGGAGCGGACATCGACCGCACCCCGAAACGCGGTCCGGCCGCCAGCGTTCCCCCGGCAACCCCGGCAGCACCCCCAGCAGCCATGTGACTCCCACCCCGCCGTTCACGACCTGTCCTCCACCGAAGCACTCTTCATCCCGGTTGTCATGCCTTCCGGCGGGGCTTCGGCTACGAGGAGCGCGGGTCCCAGCCCCTTAGCGCCAGGCACTCGGTCGCGGATGCCCGCGACGCCGACGGGCCTGCACATCCGCGTCCAAGGCTGATCGCAGAGCGTACTCGACTACCCGGTGACAGCCGCGCACGTATCCGCCGATATGCGCGGCAGTCCCCGTCAGCTGGCTGGCCGTCGAAGGCGCACCCGAACGGTCATTCTGTCGCCGTCGAGCCCATGCGCGTGCTCACGCTCACTGGCCTGCTCCCCGGAGGTCCGTCGGACCACTCGATCGCTGAGTCAGCCACAGGCCCGATCGTGAACTGCGCGAACACAGGTGCGCGCGGCGGCCTGCACGCGCCTTCGTGTGAGGCCGGCCAGGTTAGCGGCCGGATAGCGCGCATGCGCAGACCT
>DATGVY010000193.1:0-16129 GCA_035299845.1 Streptosporangiaceae bacterium | reverse complement strand
AGCAGGCGGCGCGGTGCCGGGCTGACGGCTCGTGGCTGAGCGGGCCTGACGTCCGGAACAGGAATTCCGCATAGGTGTCGGGCCCGTTGTCAGGTTCGGCAGCGTAGCTGTCCGGTGATATGCGCAGTGCCATCAGCCTCCGCTGCGCCTCGTTGCACTCCGCCATCGTGTCGGCGACCCAGCGGGCGATGCTCACCGCCACGCCTGCTAGCCGCCGGACGCCGTGCACCTGGTGGTTGTGGTTTCTCATGGCACAAGCCTCGCCCGCGGGCGTCAGCTGTGACAGTGGCAGCAATGACATATATGCGTGACATCCTGCCAAGTCGGGAGCATACTGGTCACATGCTCAAGAACGTGGCCGTGCTGGTGCTCGACGGCTTCTCGCCGTTCGAGCTCGGGGTGGTATGCGAGGTATTCGGAACCGACCGGAGCGACGACGGCCTGCCTGCCTACGACTTCGCCGTAGTGGCCGGCCAGCCTGGACCGCTCCGCTCGGAGACGGGATTCACCCTGCAGACCCCGTTCGGCCTGGAACGGATCAAGGAAGCGGACCTGATCGCCGTGCCCGCCATGCGTGACGACGTGGCCCGATGCGCCAGCGGCCAGTTTCCCGAGCCGTTGCTCTCGGCACTGCGCTACAGCGTCGGCCGTGGCGCGCGGGTGCTCAGCATCTGCACCGGGGCGTTCATACTCGGCGCAGCCGGGCTGCTCGACGGGCGGCGGTGCACGACCCACTGGAGGCAGGCCAGCGACCTTGCCCGGCTGTTCCCTGCGGCCAGGGTCGACCCGTCCGTCCTGTACGTGGACGATGATCCGGTGATCACAAGCGCGGGCACCGCCGCGGGCATCGACGCCTGCCTCTACCTGGTGCGCAAGGAACAAGGCAGCAAGGTGGCCAACGCCATCGCGCGGCGCATGGTCGTGCCGCCGCACCGCGACGGCGGCCAGGCGCAGTATGTCGAGCGCCCGGTAGCGGAGCCGGAGGCCGACACGCTGAGCGACGTCATCGAGTGGATGGAACGGCATCTGGAGGAACCGGTCACCGTCGGCGACCTGGCCAGCCGGGCCGCGATGTCGGCCCGGACCTTCGCCCGGAGGTTCGTCCAGGAGGTCGGTACGACGCCGCAGCGGTGGCTGACCGGCCAGCGGATCCTGCTGGCCCAGCAACTCCTGGAAGAGAGCGACGCGACCGTGGATGTCGTCGCCGAGCGGTCCGGCTTCGGCAACGCGACCGTCCTGCGGCATCACTTCCGCGCCTGGCGGGCGACGACGCCGCACGCCTACCGCCGCCAGTTCCGCGAGCCGGCCGCGGTGCTATCGGCAGCGCCTGCCGCGGCGCAGGCCCCGGCCCCGGCCGGGTGAACAGACCCCGGGCGACGGACCAGGGCTGGCACTGCCCGCTGAACCGGCCGGAGGACATATCGTGGCATCGGCGGGCCGCTCCCCTGGCCCGCCGCTGGAGAGGCCGATGACGCTGCAGCCCGGACACGGCATGCCCGGTGGGCATGGGTCCATGCGATCGTCCAGTGCGGACCGGGAGCGGGCGGTTGACGTCCTCAAGGCCGCGTTCGCTGAGGGCCGGCTGACGCCTGAGGAGTTCGAGCAGCGGGCCGCGCAGGCCTACCGGTCGCGGACCTACGCCGAGCTCGACCGGCTGACCGCTGATCTTCCAGTCGGGCCGCTCGGCACCCTCGGGCTGCCGCCCGGCGTGATGCAGCCGCGGGCACCGTATCCGGTGCTGACGCCGCAAGTGCCGTATCCCGTGATGATGCCGCGCCGCCCGGTGAACTCGCTAGCCGTCGCGGCATTGGTGGGTGCCCTGATCCCTGGCGTCCCCGCGGCCGCCGCCGTCATCACCGGCGTCGTGGCGCGCAGGCAGATCCGCCAGAGCGGCGAACGAGGCGACGGCATTGCCATCGCCGCGATAGTGATCGGGGCGATCTCGGTGGTGGCGTTCTTGCTGTTCTTGGCGGGCCTGGGGGGGTTCCGGTGAGCCGCACGCGGCCGGCCCCGCACTGATCCCCTTCACCGGCCGCCATCGCCGCCGGTGCCCTCGGCAAGCTGCTTGATCGCGGCCAGCCGCGCCGTCCACTCGGCGGCCACCTGGTTCATCCAGCGGGCCGTCTCGGTCAGCGGCCGGCTTTGCGCAAGTCCCTGCTTGCGTCTCACTCCGGAAATTGGTTGCCGCGTTCCGCCTCCGGCGATCACACTGCCATCGTGACGACGCCGCCGACGTTCGGGGAGCTGCTGGCCGAGGCCTCGGCCGAGCCGGTGGCAGGCTGGGATTTCTCCTGGTTCGACGGCCGGGCCACCGAGGAGCGCCCGTCCTGGGGTTACTCCCGGTTGCTCGCGGAGCGGATGGCCGGCGCCGCCGCGGCGCTTGACATCCAGACCGGCGGGGGCGAGTTGCTTGCGCGGATCCCGCAGCCGCCGCCGACCCTGATGGCCACCGAGTCCTGGCCCCCGAATATAGCGGTGGCCAGGCGGAACCTGGCCCCGCTTGGCGCGTCGGTGATCGAGGTCGATGATGAGGCGGACCTGCCGTTCCCGGCCGAATCGTTCGACCTGGTGGTCAGCCGCCATCCCACCGTGGCGCTCTGGGCGGAGATCGCGCGCGTCCTGCAGCCAGGCGGCACATACCTCTCCCAGCAGGTTGGCGCCGGGTCCAACCGGGAACTTACCGACTTCATGATGGGGCCTCAGCCTGTCGACCCGGGACGCAGCCCGCAGGTAGCCGTCGCCGAGGCCGAGGCAGCCGGCCTGGTCGTGGCCGATCTCCGGGAGCAAGCTCTGCAGGTGACGTTCGGCGACATCGGCGCGGTGGTCTACTTCCTCAGGAAGGTCCTGTGGACGGTTCCCGGGTTCACTGCCGACGGCTACCGGGATCAGCTCGGCCGGCTGCACGACCGCATCCGGTCAGACGGGCCGTTCGTCGGCCACTCCCAGCGCTTCCTGATCGAGGCACGCAAGCCGCGCTGAGCCGCGGTCCACGGCCGCGATTGATCACGGAAACTTTGGCGGGCCATGGCCGCTCTTATTTCCGCGATCACGAAACAGGACGGGCCGACGCCGGGGCCAGTGGCCTGGCCGAGCCACCGGGGCTGGCCGCGACTGGCACTGATCGCCGCTGCCTGGCCGTCCTTCGTCGCCCGCGCTTGGCGCGGGCGACGAAGGACCAGCCTTACTCAGCCGGAGCGGGGCAGCTCAGCCTGGGCAGGCACCGCAGCCTGGACGGGCGCCCTGGTCAGCAGGTCGGCTGAGGTCTCCATTCCGGCCCGCCACACCGAGCGGGACACGATCTTGGTCGGGTCGGCGCGGTGCCGGTAGCGGCCGGCGATGTCGGTGCATTCCTCCAGCAGGCCCTCGGACAAGGTCGTCGGCTTGAGGCCGAGGGCAAGGAACTGGTCGTTGCGGACCGCCAGCTCGTTCTCTTCCGCTTCCTGCCGCGGGTTCGGCAGGTAGGCGATGTCCACGCCGGTCGCGTCCGCGACCAGCTTGGCGAGCTCGAGCACCCGGTGCACCTCGGTGATCTGGTTGAGCACCTGCGGCCGGGAACCCGCCTGGGGCGGGTTGCTTATCGCGATCTCGATGCACCGGACGGTGTCGCGGATGTGGATGAACGCGCGGGTCTGCCCGCCGGTGCCGTGCACGGTCAGCGGGTGCCCGATCGCGGCCTGCATGAGGAAGCGGTTCAGCACCGTGCCGTAGTCGCCGTCGTAGTCGAACCGGTTGATCAGCCGCTCGTCCCGGCTGGTCTGGTCGGTCTGGGTGCCCCACACGATGCCCTGGTGCAGGTCGGTGATCCGCAGGCCGTCGTTCTTGGCGTAGAACGCAAACAGCAGCTGGTCCAGCGTCTTGGTCATGTGGTACACCGAGCCGGGGTTCGCCGGGTGCAGGATCTCCCGCTCCAGCTCGCCGTCCGGGGTCGGCACCTTCACGGTCAGGTAGCCCTCCGGGATCGGCGCGGTCCCTGACCAGCCGTAGCCGTAGACGCCCATCGTGCCCAGGTGCGCCAGCGCGGCGTCGATGCCGGTATCGACCAGCGCGGTCAGCAGGTTGTGCGTCGCCCGGACGTTGTTGTCGACCGTGTACCGCTTGGTGTGCGTGGACCGCATCGAGTACGGCGCCGCGCGCTGCTCGGCGAAGTGCACGATCGCCTCCGGCCGCAGCTCTTCCAGGACCGCGACCAGGCGGTCGTACTCCGTGGCGAGATCGAGGTTCACGAAGCCGATGTCGCGCCCGGACACCTCGCGCCAGGCGGCGATCCGCTCACCGACCGGCCGGATCGGGGTCAGCGAGTCCACCTCAAGATCGACGTCGATCTTCCGGCGACTCAGGTTGTCGAGCACGGTGATGTCGTGACCGCGATCCGACAAGTACAAAGAGGTCGGCCAGCCACAGAAGCCATCGCCGCCAAGAACCAGAACGCGCATTCCGACTCCCATCAGGTTCTGCCAGTGAAGGGCAGCTCGCGACCGCTGCCGCGGGGACCGGGAGCCAGCTGGATGGAGGCACGTCCAGGCGTGGCGTCCCGTAGCCCGCGCAGTCTACCTGTCTGCCCGTGGTCTCGCCTGGCCGTGCTATTGACTAGTTACTCAGCGACAGGACTAACGGAGCTTTACCGGATATTTCGAGCGGTTTCCGTCTTACTGTGGCGCCCGGCTTGCCGCAGCCAGGAGGGCGGTTCGGCTAGCCCTGCGGGCCGCACCGGGCCGGAAGTTAAAATCTTGGTCAGCCAACGGTATCTCCCCATGGCGCTGAATGGCCGGCTACCGGCGGCGCGGGCCCGTGCTCGGCGCAGGAACGGCAGCCTGCCGCGGGAACCGTGGTGTCAAGGCGTCGATGCGCCGAGCGGTGCAGGACGTGCGCGCGCATGAAGGCCGGCAGCGTGTCGTACCCGAACGCGAGCCAGAAGCCGCGGCCGAGCGACTCGTTGAGCCGCACGATGCTCTGGCCGTCCACCGAGCCGGTGCCGAGGTAAGGCGCGGTGGTGAACACGATCCGGCTGGTGTCCAGTCCCCGCAGGCTGAACGCCAGGCGCATCATGTCACCGTCGCTCAGGGTGCTGTCCACGCTGACTGCGTTGGATCCAGGTCCCGCACCGGATGATCGCTGGCCGCGCAACTGTCATGATTGCCGGGTGGACGACCATCTGCCGCACCCTGATACCCGCAGGGACCGCCTCTGGAAGGCTGCGGAGTCCAGGAACATCCCGCTGCGGGCGATCCTGGCCACTGTCGCCGTGGTGGTCATCGCCTACATCGCCGGCAAGCTGATCTACCGCCTGCGGGACGTCATCCTCCTCATCGTCGTGGCGGGGTTCGTCGCCGTGATCCTGAACCCGCTCGTGCTTGCCGTGCAGCGCTGGGGGGTCAGGCGGCGCGGACCGGCCATCGCCGTGGTGACCTTGCTTGGCGTGCTGGCTTTCGCCGGCCTGGCACTGGCGTTCGGCTATCCGCTCACCAACGGGATCACCCACCTTGCCAGCGTGCTGCCGTCCTACGTGAGCCAGGTGGAGCACGGCAAGGGCTGGATCGGGCACCTCGTGCGCAAGTACCACGTTCAGGCGTGGGTGCAGGCCAACGCACCCAAGCTGGCGGGGCTCGGGAAGGGCCTCGCGAAGCCGGCCCTCACACTGGGGAAGGGCGCGATCTCGCTGGTGATCGCGCTGGTCACCATTTTCGTGCTCGTGCTGCTCCTGCTGCTCGAGGGGCCGAAGCTGCGAGCCGGCGCGCTCGGCATGATGTCACTGGCACGTGGTGAGCGGTACTCCCAGGTGGCCCGCGAGGTCAGCCGGTCGGTCACCGGGTACATGCTCGGCAACTTCCTGACATCGCTCGCCGCCGGGATCGTCGTGTTCGTGACCCTGCTGCTGCTGGGCGTGCCGTTCCCGTTCCTGTGGGCGCTCTGGGTCGCGCTTGTCGACTTCCTTCCCATGATCGGCGGCGCCCTCGCGGGCATCCCCACCGTGCTGTTCGCGGTCGGCCATTCCCTTGCGGCTGGCATCGTCACCCTGGTGGTGTTCCTCGTCTACACCCAGCTTGAGAACCATGTGCTGAACCCGATCGTGATGAGCAGGACGGTGAGGGTCAACCCGCTGCTCGTGCTGCTGTCCATCCTGGTCGGGGCATCCATCGGCAGCTGGATCGGCGGGATCTTCGGCGCCTTCGTGGCTGCCCTGCTCGCCATCCCCAGCGCCGGCGCGATCCAGGTGATAATCCGCGAGGCTTGGCTGTCGACCGCTGCGCCGGAACCCGCCCAGGCCGCAAGCACCGATCAGGAACCGGCGGCAACGGCCTGAGTCATCGCGGCGGCCGGCGCCTGCCTCACTCCGGGGGAAGAAGATGGCCGCATGCTGTTCGGCTTTCTGGTCATCGAGCACCGTGGTCGCGGGCCATGAGCCGCGACTGTCTCGCAATCACTTTCGGGTCGTTGTTGTCGATGTGCTGCAATCGGGCCGTTCTAGCATCCTGGACGTCATGAGCGGCCCGCATCCGGATCCCAGCCAGCATGGCCACGGCAGCGCGAGCGAGCATGGTCCTCCGCACAGGCCGGGAGCGACAGAACGGCTGCGGCGCGTGCTGCGCCCGCACTCCCACGAGGCCGCCGGGAAGGTAGACGCGGCGATGGAGGCCAGCGCGGAGGGCATGCACGCGCTGTGGGTCTCCCTTGCCGTCCTCGGCGTGACGGCACTGACCCAGGCCGCCGTCACGGCGATCTCAGGATCCGTGGCGCTGCTAGGCGACACGCTGCACAACGCGGCCGACGCGCTGACGGCGCTGCCGCTGGGGATCGCGTTCATCGCCGGCAGGCGGCCGCCGACCCGCCGCTACACCTACGGGTACGGGCGGGCCGAGGACCTGGCCGGGGTGCTGATCGTGCTCATCATCGCCGCCTCCTCGGCGCTGGCCGCTTATGCGGCGGCGACCCGTTTTGCGCACCCGCACCGGGTGTCCGGCCTGGTCGCGGTCGCCCTCGCGGCGCTGGCCGGATTCACCGGCAACGAGCTGGTGGCCAGGTACCGGATCCGTGTTGGCCGCAAGATCGGCTCGGCGGCGCTGGTCGCTGACGGGCTGCATGCCCGCACTGACGGGTTCACCTCCCTGGCGGTCCTGCTGGGAGTCGGAGGTGTCGCGCTCGGCTGGGACTGGGCGGACCCGGCCGTCGGCCTGCTCATCACGGTGGTGATCCTCGCCGTGCTCCGGCAGGCCGGGCGGGAGATCTACCGGCGCCTGATGGATGCCGTCGACCCCGCCGTGGTCGATCAGGCGGAGCAGACCCTGCGCGGCACGGCTGGGGTGCTGGATGTCGGCCAGGTCCGGCTGCGGTGGATCGGCCATCGGCTGCGCGCCGAGTGCGAGGTCATCGTCGATGCCGATCTCACCGCGATCCAGGCCCACCAGGTCGCGGTCGGTGCCGAGCACAGTCTCCTCCATGCGCTTCCGCGCCTGACCGCTGCTCTGGTCCATGCCGACCCCCAGCCCCGCGCGGGCGCCGATCACCACGCGGCGCTGGCGCCGCACCGGTGAGGGATGTTGCCCATGCGGCTGGCTGTTCACACTGAATCTCTCCGCAGCATGGCGGGTCCCGGCGGCCTTGGGGCCCCCGGGTGAGATCCGGACGACCGGGGCTCAGCCGCGATGCGAGGCTGCTCGTGGCCGGGCAGGGAGTTCGCGCTGCCGGGTACGGGTTCACCGCGGTCTTGCTCGGGGCGCTGCTCGCCGCCCGCGGGTATAGCCACCTGCAGGTCGGGGTGGTGCTCACGGCGCTGATCGCGGGGACGGCGCTGGCAAGCCTGGCTGTCGGCGCGTTCGGCGACCGTCTCGGCCGGAGGCACTCGTATGCGGTGTTCTTCCTCGGCATAGCGGTCGCGGGAGTTGTCGTCGCGGCGGGCGCGCCGTTGTGGGCTCTGCTGGCTATCGCCGTCACCGGCACGTTGTCGACCGATGTGGTCGACAACGGCCCGGCGACGACGCTGGAGCAGGCGATGCTCGCCGCTGAAGATGCGGGCACGGCTTCGGTGTACGGGCGCTACAACGCGGTCGGCGCCGCCTCGGGCGCCCTCGGCGCGCTCGCCGTGACCCTTCCCGGTCTCGGACCGGGCGGAGCATCCGGGGCAGTGCACGCGTGGCTGTTCGTTGTCCTGGTCCCGGTCGGGATCACCGGCGCTGTCCTTGCGGCGAGCCTGTCGGCCGCAGTCGAGGCCGCCTCGGCCGGGGCACCCTCGGCCGGGGCCTGCCCGGCCGGGGCCGCAGCGCTGGGGTCAGTGGTCCGCGCGCGTTCGCGGCTTGGCCCGTCACGGCCGGTGGTGCGGCGGCTGGCCGTGCTGTTCGCTGTCGATTCTGCTGGCGGTGGCCTGGTCACGACCGGGTTCCTGTCGTATTTCTTCGCCGAGCGCTTCCACGCTTCTGTCGTCGCGCTCGGCTGGCTGTTTTTCGCCGTCTCGGTGGTGCAGGCGGTCTCGGTAGCGCTGGCGCCGCTGCTGGCCCGCCGTTTCGGGCTTGTCGCCACGATGGTCGGCACGCACCTGCCCAGCAACGTGCTGCTGGCCGCCGTCGCGTTCGCGCCCTCCTTCGGCGGTGCGGCGCTGCTGCTGCTGGCGCGCACCACGCTGTCGCAGATGGACGTGCCCACCCGCCAGGCGCTGGTGATGAGCGTCGTCACGCCGGGTGAACGGACCGCCGCGGCGGCCGTGACCAACACCGCGCGCTACACGGTGCGGCCGGTCGGCCCGCTGGTCGCTGGCCTGGTGCAGCAGCTTGCGTTCGGCGCGCCGCTGGTCGCTGCCGGAGCGGTCAAGGCCGGGTATGACATCGCGCTGTGGGGCTGGGCCCGGCACCGTGGCCTGACATCCGGCCATGGCGCACACCTCGCCGGCCAACCGGCCGGTCCGGCCGTTACCGCACCCAGGGAGCCGCCGTGATCGTCTGCCTGCGCAATGTCGCCGTCCCGCCCGAATGGCGGGAACGGTATCTCGCCTGGATCGATGCTGGCCGCGCCATCCGGCAGCAGCATGGCATTCTGGCCGAGCTCGTCTGCGAACCCGCCGGCCCATACGGCGACACGGTTGTCATCACGATCTGGCCAAGCCACGAAGTGTTCGACGCATGGATCGCCACCCCGCACCGCGACGCCCTGACGAACAGCGACGTCCATCGGGCCGTCAGCTACCAGCCGATCACCCGCTACGAGGTGACCGGCGGCTACCTCATCCTGCCGGGACTCACCGCACACGACCCGTCCCCGCAGCCACCAGCACCGCTCAAGGAGCCGTCATGAAATGGATCACCCGGGCCCGCCCCAAGACCGACCGCATCGCCTGCCCCTGGCTGATCCGCCGGTTCATCGACCCCGACGCCGAGATCATCTACGTGCCACCCGGCGAGGTTCTCAGCGCGGCCGAGCGGGACGGCGGCCACTCGTTCGACGCGCCCGGTGCCGAGTTCACCCACCGGCCCGCGGCTGGCGGGGCGGGCGAATGGTGCACGTTCGAGACGCTCATCGCCGAGCACAACCTGCACCACCCGGCCCTGAATCGGCTCGCGCAGATAGTGCACGCCGCCGACATCAGCGCGGACCTGCACACCGACCCGCTCGCCGCCGGCCTCCTGGCCATCGGCACCGGGGGCCTCGACGTCGAGACTGACGACCAGGTGCTCCTGGCGCGCGCCACGTTCGTCTACGATGCGCTGTACGCCTGGTGCGCCCGCCAGGTAGCCGCGCCTGCCGGACCTGGCCCATGACCGAGCCCTCCCTTACGACGGCACCGCGGCCAGGCGCGGCAAGCTCGACCGCCGCGTTTACGTCTTGTCGCATCCCGGCGCAACCTGAGATATCCCGAAGGTCGCGGTCCCGCCAATTGCTGCACCGAGCTGCCTGCCCGGCGAGCTGGTCCACGAGTTTTGCCCGGCACTGGACCTTCGCGCTGACCCATCCCGCGCCGACATCGGGCCCGACAACTGGCCGGTTGCCGAAGACGCGCGCAATCAGTCGCCCGTCTCCCGCCGCTGATTCGCGGCATAGTTCGCGGGTCGTGCGAGGCGCAGCAGGTATTCGTCGCGGTTGAGCGGGTTATTGTCGGATCGTGGCCGGGTCGGGATCGTGCCGCTCACGGGCTCGTAGCGGTCGAAGGTGCATTCCACGACGCCTTCGCCGTGCGTCAGCCCCGGCAGCTGCTGTCGCAGCTCGTGCACTCGAGCCGCCGGAATGTCGCCCGTCAGCGTCAACGAGGCGTTCTGTGTCACCTGTGTTTTCGTGACGGCGTGCAGCCGTGTCAGCGCCGACAGTAGCTGTGAGAGCGTGTCAGCCGGCGCGTCCAGGCGGAACCGGTGGATCGGCTCGCAGACGACGGTTCTCGCCTGCTTCAGCGCGCTCATCAGGACAAGTGGTGTCAGTTTGCGGAAGTCCTCGCCCGTGCTCGATATGCTCTTGGTGAAGCGTGCGTGGCCGAGGCTATGCCGCGCCAGGAAGCCGGAATGCGTCATCGTCACTGTGCAGTCGGTTACCTGCCAGCCGTAGATGCCCTGCCGCAGCGTCTCCCGCACGGTGTCCTCGACTGCCCGGAAGAACGCGAGTGGCATGGAGCCCAGCTCCACCTTGAGCTGAAACTCCACACCTGAGCCGGCAGCGGCCGGTTCGATGCGAAGCCCAACCGTGGCGAGGAACGGATTGGGCGCCCGGCGCAGTCGCTCGTCAGCTGCACCGGTGCCGATGGGCCGTTCGACATAGATCGTCGTCGTCTCGCGAAAGCTGACGTCGAGGCCGAAGTCGGACGCCAGCGTCGCCCCGATGACTTCCTTCTGGACCTCGCCGTAGAGCGAGACGGAGATCTCCTGGCGAGCGTCGTCCTGCCGGACGTCGATCAGCGGGTCTTGCTCGGCGAGCTGCGCGAGCGCAACGCGGAGGGCACCATTGTCGCTCGGATGGCCGGGAATGACGACCGTCTCCAGTGTCGGCGGGGCGAACTGGTGCTGCTCCGCATCCTTTCGCGGCGTGCCGACCGCGTCGCCGACCTGGATCTCCGCGAGACCCCACAGCTTCCCGATCTCTCCGGCAGACACGGACTCACGCCGAACGGCCGAGCCGTCGGCGAAGACGTTGATCGCGGTCACCTTCCGCTCGCCCTTCCGGCCGAGCCGCACCCGGTCTCGTGCACGGACGGTGCCGGAGAACATGCGGACGTAGGCGATCTTCTCGCCCGCTGGGCCGCGTTCAATCTTGAAAACACGACCCGAAGCCGGACCGTCGATGTCTCGGTCGGCCGTCGGCAGCAGTTCGGCGATGCCGCTCATCAGCGAATCCACGCCTGCTCCGGTGAGCGCCGAACCGAAGAACACTGGATGCACGTTCCCCCGTCTCGTCTGCGCCGCGAGTTCCTCGCGGAGCCGCCGCTGCGATATCGCCGTCTCGCCGTGGACGTACGCGGCCAGGATCGAGTCGCTGCGCTCGGCGAGCACTTCAGCCAGCCTGGCCGTAAAGGCAGCGTCGGCGCCGCCGGCGGGCGTGAAGTCGGCAGCGCGCGTTCCAAGCTCACGCGCGGAGCCCATCGGGACGATCGCTGGCGTCAGTCGCTCCGAGATAGCCCTTAGCAGGCGTTCGTAGCCCGCGCCGCGACGGTCGATCTTGTTGACGAACATGAGGGTCGGGACGCGCAGCCGCTGCAGCGCGCGCATCAGGATGCGCGTCTGTGGCTGCACGCCCTCGACGGCAGAGATCACCAGCACGGCACCGTCGAGCACACTCAAGGCGCGTTCCACCTCGGCGATGAAATCCGGGTGGCCTGGCGTGTCGATCAAGTTGACCGTGACGTCCTTGACCGGGAACGACACGACGGCGGACTTAATCGTGATGCCGCGCTGCTGCTCCAGCGGCAACGAGTCTGTCTGGGTCGTGCCGGCATCGACGCTACCGATCTCGTCGATGACACCTGCGGCGTATAGGAGCCGCTCGGTGAGAGTTGTCTTACCGGCGTCTACATGCGCCAGGATCCCCAGGTTGAGCGTTTTCCGCGACATGCGTCATACCCTCCGAATAGGTCCCAAAGGCCTTATCGATGGACATGAACGCTGCGCGCATCTCCGCTCCTTGGTCGATCGGCGCCGGTCGGTTACTCAGGGTAAATCATAGGCGCGATGAGAGCGGCCGCAAACGGCTTTCATGACGGCCGCGCTGACACCGCAACGCGCCGACGTCCTATGGCAGCTACCGGGCAGGCCGGCAGGGAACCGACGGCTGGGGCGCCTCAGCCCGCAGTCTCCGACTGCAGCTCCCTGACCAGGTTGTCGAGCATCTGCTCCGTGCCCTGCTTGCGGTCTTCAGGCTGGTCAAGGCCGTCCAGGTAGGCGCCTTGCTCGGTGTAGGTGAGGTTGGTGCCGACAGCATCCCTGGCCAACTCGATGGTGGCGACCGACACCGAGATCCGTGCGCCGTCGGCATACATCTCGTAGCAATACACGATCCGCTGATCCGGCACGATGTCGTAGTACAGGGCATCGTAGCGATACGTCGGGCCATCGGGCATCTTGAATCCGAAACGCTCTCGCCCGCCGACCCGGAAGTCGAACTCGCTGTCGCTGTCGTCGGCCTGCAGCAGCTCTGGATCGTCGGCCCACCGGGCCTTGGCCTCGGCGTCGGCGAATGCCGCGAACACCCGGGCTGGTGCCACCGGGTAGCTGCGCTCGATGGTGAACGTGGTATACGTGACGGAACGCTCAGTCATGATCATTCTCCCGTGCGCGATCGTTGTCTTCCGGGCGAGAACTCTCGGCGAAAAAGTCACCGAGCCGGTCGAGGCGGCGCTCCCAGGCAGTGCGGCGCTCGGTGATCCACTGCTCGGCGCCGCGCAGCACAGCGGGCTCGATGCTGCAGGTCCTCTTCCGGCCGACCTTCTGCGTCCGGACAAGCCCGCTGGCCTCAAGCACCTGAACGTGCTGGACGACCGCTGCAAGGGACATTTCCAGCGGCCGGCCGAGCTCGCTGACCGTTGCCTGGCCCTGGCTGAGCCTTTCCACCATGAGCCGCCTGCTCGGATCGGCGAGCGCCTGGAAGACCCGGTCGAGGGTTGCGCCTTGGTTAAGCATGTGCTTTAGCATAGCCCTGATGGCACATAAGTCAAGCACCTGCTTAAGTAACGTCACCGGGTGGCGGAGTACGCTGCCCGGCGGCAGCAAGTGCCGGCGGCTCCGGCGCGATGCAGGCGTTCGAGCGGCACCAGGGTCAGTGGGTGCCGCCGACTCGCTGGGTCAGGCGGTCACGGAGAGTTCCACTGGCCGGCTCACGTTGCCGTACTCATCGACGGTGTAGGCCACCACCTTGTACGTGTGGCCGCTTCGAAGGCCATACGCCACTGCGCTGGTACCGCCGCCCGCAGAGACGGGGACCCCAGCGTAGGGGGCGACCCCGACCGGGTTCCCCGATGACTCGATCCTGATCACCGCATAGCGGTAAATGCTCATCGCCGGGTTTGCCCAGGTGATTTTCAGGCCGGAAGTGCTCACCTGAGATGTCGAGGCCCGCATAGCCCGGAGTTGCGAACTCGGCCCTCATGACCCGCGGGTAGTACCCCACATGGAAGCTGGTGCCCGGCGGGGGATCGATCACGTACGTCCACGAGATATTCCGCGTGCCACCGTTCACGGACAGGCTGATCCCGGTGGTTGACACCGTCCCGGTGAAGGACGCGAACCAGTGGCGGCTGTTGTCGTAGCGAGTGGATGCGATCGAAACGTTCCGCCGCGAGCTTTCATCGCCTGCAAACCGTCGGCTCATGATTTAGCGCAGAAGGACCTTCATGCGGCGAGGCCAGTCTCGCGGAGCAATGTCCCGAGCCGACCGTAGATGTCCTCAAGCTGTTCCGGCGTGGCATCAGGACGCACAGCGGCGATGATGGGATGCCCGGTGCACAGCACATGTTGCATGATGGCCCGCAGGGCGAGGGTCTGTCCGGGGGTCCAGTTGTCGGGGACTTCAAGTTCGATTTTCATGGCTGCTCCACCGCGACACGCACCAGACCGATGCCAAGCCACCTTTGCGCTGAGCAGTGCAAAGCTTCGCAGGTCCCATGGTAGCCCAACCTGAGCCGCCACACGTTTGCAGCCAGCCTAGACACCGGACGATCGTGCGCACCGATACACTGTGCCGGCCGGCCTGAGCAGGTGCCCGACGCGCTGTGCGGGGGCGAGGACCCCGATCATCACCAGCACCTCGCTGGAGCAGTCGCTGACCGCCGCCTTGTTGTTGCCATCGCCGGAGTAGAACGCCGCCCAGTAGAACGTGCCCGCCGAGTTGAACGTCACCGACGGCGAGTCCGGCACAGTCCCGCTGGTCACGGTCACCGTCTTCACGTCGGTCCCGCCCGATGGAAGCGTACCCGGGAACGCGCTGGCGTCGGCCTGGCAGTCCGCCTGGCTGGCGTAGTACCGGTAGTCCACCGTGCCACCAGCTCCAGAGGTCACCCCGCTCAGCGTGGCCGTGTCGTGCGTCGACCCGCCGACCGCGATCGAACTCGATGCCAGCTTGGTGCTGATTGTCGCCTACGCGGAACTCCGGCCGGCTGTGGCCGGAACTCCGGCGGGGGATCTGCCGCCTTATGACTTGACCTGGACGACCAGTGTCGCAACGCCAAAGTACTGCCTACCCTTGAATGTGGTGACGCCAAGGCCGCTGTTCAAAACGCTGGCCGCCTTCGGGGTCACCGTGAGCCCGATATTCGTCGCGACGATGGTTCGGTGCGGTTCGCGCGCGCGCTTTAGCGACGCGAGCTTGAGGTCGAAGATCGGCAGTGATTTACCGCCTACCGTGGCGGTGAGCCGCTTCCTGCGTGTATTCATAACGAAATCCGTCAGCGCGACGCTCTTGCCGTGATGGCAAAAGGTCAACCCGCCACTGTGGTTAAGAGTACCCGCGAACGTGGCCACAACGATACGGCCGCCGCTGATCGGAAACACGAGCACGTTCTTGGTGACGGACGCTGGCGGCACAGGCGCGACGGTGATGGCCCCTTTCTTCAAAGCCGCCCCGAACGATGGGTAGACAACAACCGTCGTGCTCCGGCCGGTCACCATAGGTCCCGACTTTGCTGTCGATGTCGTGCCCGACGTCGGGGTGCAACTCGAAGCGGTGCTACTCGAAGCGGTACTGCTATTGGCCGTAGTGCCGCTCGTCGAGCTGCCGCTGCACGCCACGGCGAGAAGCGCGAGTGCGGCGATCGCACCAAGCGCCGACAGCCGCCGCAAGACAAAAACAACGTTCCTGGACGCGGCACTAGTCATCAAGAAACGCATCCCGACCCCCTCCTGGCCAGCGGCCCTGGTCCCCAATACCGTCTGGCGGAGCGAGACATCTGCTCAGCAGACGCGCCAAAGGTAGCCACAAGCATACTCCAACGAACGGAGACGTGGCCGACAGTCAACACCTCCGATTGGTGGCCTGCGGTCAACCTTTGGCCTGCCATTGAACATCGCCGAGGGGCTCCATTGGGGGAGCCCTCGGCGATCCCAAAGTGACTCTCTATTTCTACTTGTGGTTAAGGGCGACCGTGCTGGTGGAGCCGGCCACTCCGCTGGTCAAGAAGGTGTACAGGTAGTTGAACGGAGACACGAACTTGGTGGCGGCCGGGCTGCTGCCCACGACAGCGGATGTCGTGTACTTGATCCCGATGAAGTACGTCCCGGCCGCTGCCGCAGTAAAGGTGACCGTGCGGCTGGCGTTCGTACCGCCAATGGTTGTCGCCAGAGTGTTGCAATTCCCGTTGTAGGCGAAGCTTCCACTGGCCACGGCGAAGAGTTTCGTGCCTGTGGTCGGGCTGTAGGTTGTGGATTGCGTGATGGTGAAGGTCTGCGTGCCGGCGCTCGAGACCGTGACCTTCACCCAGTAGAAGATCACGCCTGGGGCGGTCTGGCTGATCTTCGTGCCCTTGGTGGAGTACGTGATTGGTCCCTGCGTTGAGGCAGTACCGGAAGCGAACTGCGCGCACGTGGTCTGGGTCGGCGTGATCTGCGAGACCTGCTGGGTGCAGGTGATCTTGGCCTCGGCGGAGTCCGACCCGTCGTTGGTCGTGGTCACGCTGGCGGTGTTGTCGTAGACCGAGCACGCCGCCGGCGAGGTCGTCGCCGTGATGTGCACGGTGAAG
>DATGVY010000192.1:0-13376 GCA_035299845.1 Streptosporangiaceae bacterium | reverse complement strand
CGACCGGGCGCGGCGGGTTGTGGTCCTGGCTCAGGAAGAGGCCAGGATGCTCAACCACAACTACATCGGCACCGAGCACATCCTGCTCGGCCTCATCCACGAGGGTGAGGGCGTGGCCGCCAAGGCGCTTGAGTCGCTGGGAATCAGCCTGGAGGCGGTCCGTCAGCAGGTCGAGGCGATCATCGGCCAGGGCCAGCAGGCGCCGTCCGGGCACATTCCGTTCACGCCGCGGGCGAAGAAGGTGCTTGACCTGTCGCTACGCGAGGCGCTGCAGCTTGGCCATAACTTCATCGGTACCGAGCACATCCTGCTCGGGCTGATCCGCGAGGGCGAGGGCGTCGCCGCGCAGGTGCTCATCCGGCTCGGAGCGGATCTTAACCGGGTCCGCCAGCAGGTGATCCAGCTGCTGCACGGCTCCGGTGGCGAGGAGCCGGTCACCGCATACGCGACGTCCCGGCCCGGCCAGGGCCGGCGGGAACGCGAGCTGCTTTCCGGGGTTCTCGCCCGCGTCAACGCGATCGATGCGCGCCTGTCGGCCATTGAGCAGCGCGTCGGTACGGGACCGGACGTGCGCGACCTTGACCGGGAGATCGCTCAGATCAGCAGCGACAAGGAGGCCGCCGCAGCCGACCAGGACTACGAGAACGCCGCGGCGCTACGTGACCGGGAAAGGCAATTGCGTGCCGAGCAGGCGTCCCGTCAGCAGGAGTGGGCCGCCGCGCACCCGGACCTCCCCTCCCTGGCCGGAAAGTTCCGTCAGCTGAGCGACGAGGTCGACCGCCTCCGCGCCCTGCTCGGCCAGCAAGGCATCGAACCGGGTGACGGCACCGCATAACCTGTCGACGCCGGCATGATGGACCGTCGCGTGGACTGCAGCCTTGGTCCGCCAGAGAGCATCGGCGCGCCGGTGATCACGCTCACCGGCATGGTTGTCACTCCGGATGTCAGCGCCCCATGATCACCGGCGTGGTTGTCACTCCGGATGTCAGCGCCCCCGTGGGCGCCGCAGGTAGCGGATGCTGCCGAGTACGTGCTCGCGGATGAGGGCGGCGACCTGCTCCTCGTCCCTGTGTTTGAGGGCAGTCAGCAGGTGGGCGTGCTGCTCCAGCGATTCCGCGTGCGGCCGGCCGGCTTGCGGCCCGCCGGGGAAGGACCGCCACAGCAGCCGCATGAGCAGGAGCAGCATCGGCGAGCGGGCGCACTCATAGACACGAAAGTGAAAGCGCCGGTTCAGCTCAGCGAACCGGCCGTCATCCGGGTTACATGCTGCGACCTGCTGGTAGAGGTCTTCGATCTCCGCCATGTCCTCGTCGGTCATCTTGGCTACGGCCAGACTGCCGGCCAGCGACTCCAGGGCGGCCAGGATCCGGTAGTTCTCTTCAAGCTCCTCCGACTCTGCCCGCGCGACCGAAGCGCCACGGTGCACGTCGGTCACCACGAGGCCTTCCGATTCGAGACGGCGCAGTGCCTCCCGCACCGGCGTGTAACTCACGTCAAACTGCTTCGCGAGCTGGCGCTGGCGAAGCGGGGTGCCGGGCGAGAACTGGCCGTCGGTGATGAGTTCCCTGAGCGCGTCGGTGACCATATTGCTCTTGCTGACGTAGTTACGCGCCGTCCGCCGGGCCGGCCGCTCCGCACCCCCGCCGTCCACGGGGTCCCCGGATCCGCCCGGCAGGTACGGAGCCGGGCCGACGTGGTCTCTCGTCTCACTCATGACCACATCACCCGGGGGTGCCGCCCCCGGCCGCGGGCGAGGGCGAGGGCTCGGCGCTATCCGCGGACCCGCGCTCCGGCGAGGTCAGCGAGCCGGGACCGGCCGTCCCCGCGTCGGCATCCGCGGAGCGGCCGAGGAAGACCTCGCGGATGTCTGGACGGGCCAGGATCTCACTCGCCGCGCCCGCGATCTCGATCCGCCCAGCGACCAGGATGTACGCCCAGTCGGACACCCCGAGCGCCTCGAACGCCTTCTGCTCGACCAGGAGCACGGCAGTGCCCGCGTCCGCGAGACGCCGCACCTGGTCCCGCAGGACCGACCGGGACAGTTCCGGCGACAAGTTGGAGGTCGGCTCGTCGAGTACGAGCACGGACGGTTCGAGCATCAGCACCCGCGCCACCGCGAGCATCTTCCGTTCGCCACCGCTGAGCTTGCTCGCGGTCCGGGACCGCATGTCCGCCAGCGCCGGGAACGTCGACATCACCTTGTCGATCCGGGCGGCAAGCTCGGGCTTGGCGAGCAGGTAGCCACCCATCTCCAGGTTCTCGGTCACGGTCAGGGTGTCGAACACGTCCTTGGTCTGGGGGACGAAACCCAGGCCCATCCGGGCGAGCAAGTGGCCGCGCATGTTCGTTATATCGCGATCACCGAACGTGACCGTGCCGGCCATGACCCGGAGCCTGCCGGTCACCGCCTTGAGCAAGGTGGACTTGCCCGCACCGTTGGGCCCGATGACCGAGACCACTTCCCCGGGCCCGACGCTGATGCTCACGCCCGACACGACCGGCGCCGCCCCATAGCCTGCCGCGACATCATCGAGACGGAGGGCCGCAGGGGGCCGCTCCGGCGGGCCGGCCGCCATCGGGCTATCCGCCATCGGGCTATCCGATGAGGTAGGCATCGAGCACCTCTCGGTCAGCGCGGACGTCGGCCATGGTTCCCTGCGAGATCACGCGGCCCTGGGCCATCACGATGACGGGATCGCACAAGCGTTCCACCACCGCGAGTTCATGCTCGATCATGAACATGGTGAGCCCCTCACCGGACAGGTCGAGCAGGTGCTGCTCGATCCGCCTGGCCAGTGACGGGTTCACCCCCGCCATCGGCTCATCGAGCAGCAGCAGCGCCGGGCCGGCCATCAGCCCGCGCATCAGCTCAAGCAGGCGTTTCTGGCCCCCGCTGAGGTTCCCGGCGTACTCGTCTTCCTTCGCGGACATGTCGAAGCGCGCCAAAAGTTCCCTGGCCCGCTGCACCATCGTCCGCTCCTGTGCTCGCCAGTACCGCTTGCCGAGCGCCGCCTGCCACAATGCCTCGCCGCGCTGGGCGGGCACCGCGACCAACAGGTTCTCGAGCACGGTGAGCGCGGCGAACTCACTAGAGAGCTGGAACGTGCGGATGATGCCGCGCCGGGCCAGCTGGTAGGACGGGAGCCCGGTGATGTCCTGCTCCAGGTAGGAGATCTCTCCCGAACTCGGTTTGATCGCGCCGGCGATCACGTTGAGCACCGTCGACTTCCCGGCACCGTTCGGCCCGATCAGACCGGTGATCCGGCCGGGCGGAACCTCGAAGGACGCGCCGTTGACCGCCCGGACCCCGCCGAACTGGCGATGCAGGTCCCGGACGGTGAGCAGGGGGCCGGCCGGCCCGCTCATCGGCCGGCCCGCGCGGACAGCGGTGCGCGCCGTGCCCCACCGTTCGCCTCACCCTGGCCAGCCCGCGGGAAGCGCCGCCGCCGCTCGGGGATCACCCCCCGTGGCCAGAACCACAGGAAGACCAGCGCGAGCACCCCCACGATGATCCATTGCAGGGCGTCGATGAGCCCCGGCGGGCCGAACTGGGGGACGAAGCGGGTGGCCTCAAGGAAGGCAACAGGCACCAGCAGCGCCCCGACCATGACGCCCAGGTTGTTGCCGGATCCGCCGACGATGACTGCGGTGAAGTACACGAACGTCTCGGGATACAGCCAGGAGCCGGGGGACCAGGCGGAGATGAACTCGACCAGGACGGCGCCGCTGACGCCGGCGATCACCCCACCCAGCACGAACGCCAGCATGCGCAGTCCGGTGACGTTCTTGCCCAGAGCCGCCGCCGCCTGCTCATTGTCGCGGACCGCGCGCAGCGTGCGGCCAAGGGGTGAGCTCGTCACGATGTGCACGAGCCAGTAGACGCACAGGCAGATCGCGGCCGTGATACCCACGAACAGCCACTGGTAGCCGACGGGCGAGAGATTGACCATCGTGGCGAGCGGCTTGGGCACGAGGGCGAGCCCGTTCGACCCGTTCACCAGCCCGGACTGGTTGGTGGCAACGCTGGTCGCGATCAGCGACACTACGAGCATCACCATCGCCTCGTAGTCACTGCGCAGTCGCCGGATGGCGAAGCCGCCCACCAACGCCGCCAGCAGGCCGCCGACCACCCCGGCCGCCAGGATGGGCAACGGGAAGGGCCAGTGGGCACCGCCGACGTACTGCTGAAACCCGCCTTTGGCGGCGGGCCCGAGCGTGAGCACGGCAGCGGTGTAGGCGCCGGCCGCCTGGAAGATGATATAGGCGAAGTTGACCAGCCCGGCCACGCCGAACTGGAGGTTCAGCCCCCAGCACGCAATCACGTCGACACCGAGGTAGACCAGCACGGTGGAGATGTAGAACTGCCAGGCGACACTCACGCCGCGACCTCCTTGCGGGTGGCGATCTCCGACAGGATCCCCTGGGGCCGTGCGAGCAGCACTATCACCAGGATCACGAAGGCCACGACGTCCTTGTAGTCGGGGCTGATCGCGACCGCCGCTAGCTCGCTGGTGATTCCGATGACCAGGGCGCCCAGCATGGCCCCGTACGGCTGGCCGATCCCGCCGAGAACGGCCACCGCGATGATCGGGATCAGGAACTGGGCGCCGGTGGTGTCGGTGAACGCGGTCACGTTCATCACCAGGATGACGCCGGCCAGGCCGCACAGGGCGCCCGAGATAGCCCACGCGAGGTCGATGACCCGGTCGGTGGCGATCCCGCAGTTGCGGGCCAGGTCAGGATCGGTGGCGGTGGCACGCATCGCCTTACCGAGTTTGGTGTAGCGCAGTAGCAGGTGGATGAGCAGCATGGCCACGATCGCGATGCCGATGATGGCGAGCTGGACGGTGGTGAACACCATTCCGGCGATGTGGACCGTCGCAGGCCGGGCCATCTTCAGGCTGAAGAAGTTCGCGCCGAAGATGGCCAGCAGGCCGTTCTGCACAATAAGGCTGACCGCGATGGTCACGATGATCATGCCGAACAGGCGTGTCCCTTGGCGGACGAACGGCGTGTACAGGGCGCGGTTCAGCACCACCGAGAAGACCGCCCCGAACGCCGCGCCCGCCGCCAGTGCCAGCCACACGCTGATGCCAGCGGTGGTGACCAGGTAGGCAACGAACGCGGCGGCGGTCATGATGTCGCCGTAGGCGAGGTTGAGGATGTTGGTGACGCCGAACTGGAGGGTGAACCCGACGCCGGCCACCGCCAGGATAGACGCGGTGATGACGCCGAATCCGATCGCGGGCAGCAGCGTGCTCACGGCCGCCTCCGCGGCGCCCCGTGACTGCCGCGGCAGGCCTGACCGGTCGCGGTCACCGGCTGATCGCCGCGATCTGTGCCGCCGACACCGAGCCGACCAGCACAGGGTTGCCCTTCACGTACTTTGCGGCCTCGAATGCCCCGGTGGAGTTGTGCCAGCGGTTGAACACGATGGGCCCGCCCGCGCCGACGTACTGGATCTGCTTGCCGGCCCGTAGCGCGGCCTTTCCGGCGGCGAACGTGTCCACGACCGTCTTGCCGGGGCCCGGCTCGGTGACCTTCATGACGTAGCCGTTGAAAACCGCCGGTTTTGTGCTCTTGGCCGCGATCATCGCCAGCGCCATGACATTGACCCCGTCGTAGTAGGTCATCGAGTACGGGTCGCCGCTCCACTGGCTGGGCTTGGGCACCTGTGACCCCGACGCCAGCAGGGACCGGTTGTAGGCCTGCCAGGCCGGTCCGCTCGGCGGCGCGTACGGCTGCATCCCCTCGAAATACTTGGCCATCGCCGGCGCGCCGATCGCCCCGGTAACGGCCTTGAGCCACGGTGCCTGGAGGGTGACCTCGGTCCCGATCACCGGGATGAGCCCGTGCAGTTGCTGCAGTTCGGACAGCAACGTCGCCCCTGTCTGCGGATCGACCTCGGTGAAGATGACCTGCGGGTGCGCCGCGAGAATGTTCTCGATCTCAGTGCGATACGAACTCTGGTCGAGCGCGAGGGGCTTGTTGTAGACGATGGCCCCACCGAGCCGGGTGAAGGCGCGGACCAGCGTCGGCACGTCCGACTGAGCGCCCGCGTCGTTGCCGAACACCGCAGCCGCCCGGGTATAGCCCGCCTTGTGCGCCCAGAGCGCCAGTGCGTAGCCCTTGACGTCGTCGGCAGGCGTGATCCGCCAGAAGTAGGCATCGGTGGTGCGGTCAAAGGCTGCCTGGCCGGTGTCGACGAACATCGGAACGTGGCCCTGGTTCAGCAGCGGAGCGGTGGCCAGCGCCTCGTCGGAACTCGGCCCGAGCACGCCGATCAGTGACGTCTCCGTCGCCATCATTTTCTGCGCGGCCGGCACGGCGTCCGCCGGGTCGCCTCGGGTGTCCTCCTGCACGCAGTTCAGCTGGTGACCGAGCACTCCGCCGTTCGCGTTGATCAGCCGGACGGCGGGAACGCAGCCACCGACCATCTCCGGCCCGAATGCGGCGTCCGGTCCGGTGAACGGGTTGAACTCCCCCACCACCAGCGTCGACGCGGAGCCGCCGCCGCTCGGTGAGGAGCATCCGCCGACGGTGAGGAGGGCGAGCGCCGCTCCCAGTGCTGTCATGGCGATTTTCAAAACGCACCTCCGGATGATGATGAGCCGCCAGCAGTGCAGCACGTCAGGCTTCGTAACCGTCCCGGCGAGGCAGCAGGGCCACGGCCTCGATTTCTACCAACGCGTCTGGAAGGGCGAGCGCGCTGACCTCCACCAGCGTGCTGGCCGGCCGGGCATCGCCGAAGTAGCGGCGGCGCACCGTGTTGATGAGCTCGCGGTCGGCCATGTCCCGCACATACACCCCGACCCGCACGACGTCCTCGAAGGTGGCACCGGTGGCCTTCAGAACGGCACCCACGTTGTCGAGCACCTGCTCCGACTGCGCGATCACGTCGCCGGCGCCCACGAGCTCGCCACCGGCGTCGACCGGCAGCATTCCGGAGATGTACAGGAACCCGGCGGCCTCGACCGCGTCGGCGTAGTGGCTGATCGGCTCGGCCAGCTGCCCGGCCAGCCGGATCCGTCTCATGAGGCATCCGCCGAAAGATCGAGGACGCGGACAAGGAGCGGGCTCGGGTGGAACCCGTTGCACGGGTTGAGGTCCTGCGGGCAGGCGGAGACGGCCACGATCGCGTCCAGCAGCGTCCGCAGCACGAGCTTGTCACCCGGCCGGCCGGTCGGGATCTCGTTCCCGAAGGTCCGGTCCGGATGTATGGGCGCGTTCTGGAAGAAGTTGAAGGGGTCCGGGATCTGCCACTCCGCGATCCCCCACGGCTCCAGTGCCTCGGCGAAGTTCGTCCGGCAGCTCCGGTGGCCTTCGACTTCGTAGTCGAGCCGGTAGCGCCGATCGTCGCACATCGAGGTGATGATGTCGTTCCGCCCCACGTCATCGTGGACGATCTCGAACATCGGGTGCCGCCAGTTGCTCTCCAGGCGATCTCCTGCCTGCACGGTCAGCCTCAGCAGCACGGAGCGGGTATGGGTGGTCGACAGCCACTCCGTCCGGTTGCGTTCCGCGAAGGCGACGAAGTCGGCGACCTGCTGGCCCTCCACGTCGACGATCTCGACTAGCTGGCCGGCCTTCGCGACGAAAGCGGCGCCGTGGCCAGCAGGAACCAGGATCTCCCACGGACCGGTGTCAGGCCGTGAGCTGCCTGCCGCCTCGTCCTTCGCGCTGACTCCCTCATTCATGGGGGAAATTGTGCGTCATATATAATCATGAGAGCAAGAGGTTCCCCGCAGATCCCTTCCCCGCGCCGTCCTCGGCCGGCCAGGAGGCGACTCGGCGATCACGCCTTGTGACTGGCCGGAAACACGGTCCGGTTAATTCGGAGCGCCGACTAAGCGTTTATATATTCGGTCTTGTCTTAGACGTCCAATTCGGTAGTCTAAGGCCGGCTTGAGTAAACGGGCTGCTCGCCGCGGGTAGGGGTCGCAAATGCGTAAGTACGTGACCGAGTTCGTCGGCACTTTCGGGCTTGTCTTTACCGTCGGATGCGCGGTCATGGGCAAGGCGGCCCTGGCCCCGCTGGCGATCGGCGCGGCGCTCATGGTGCTCGTCTACGCGGGCGGGCACATCTCCGGCGGGCACTACAATCCCGCGGTGAGCCTGGCTGCCTTCCTGCGCGGCAGGCTCGGCGCCGGGGACCTCGGCCCGTACTGGCTGGCGCAGGCCGCCGGGGCGGTCGTGGCGGCCGCAGCCGCCAAGTTCGTGGTGAATCCGCCACCGTTTCCGGCGCTGCACCTGTCCGGGCGAGCGATCGGGGCCGCGCTGGTGGCTGAGTTCGTCTTCACCTTCGCGCTGGCCTACGTGGTGCTGAACGTCGCGACGAGCAAGGACCACCCGGGGAACTCGTTTTACGGGCTGGCGATCGGCTTCACGGTCTTCGCCGGCGCCGTGTCGGTCGGAGGGATTAGCGGCGGTGCTTTCAACCCCGCTGTCGCGCTTGGCGCCTCGGTGATGGGCCTGTTCTCGTGGTCGAACATCTGGGTCTATCTGCTGGCCGACTTCGCCGGCGGCGCGACAGCCGCGCTGGCTTTCCGTTACCTGAACCCCGGTGACCTGAAGCCCGCTTAGCAGCGGACAGCAACCGGCCGTCCAGGCGCCGCCGCGCCGCCTGGGTCATGCGCCTGCGGGCCGGGGCAGCGGACAATGGATCCGCCCCGTCCGTGCGGCCGCCGCGACTCCCGGTTCATCGCGGCGGCGGGCCGAGGGGCGGCTGATATGGATCGGCCAGTCCGACCGGCCGATTAGGCTCCGCTCATGGCTGACCTGACAGCGCTAGCCGACCGCTGGCGTGCCGACCTCGCCGCCTGGGCGATCCCCCGGCCCATCATCGCAGCGGTCAGTGAATCGCCATGGGTGCTTCCCCGCCAGGTCTTCGCCCGCCGCGCCGCCCGGCTCGTGGCCGCCCCGTCCGGTCCCTCTTACGAACTGGCGTGGGCGGCGCTCGATCCGGCGGGAGTCGTCCTTGATGTCGGCTGCGGCGCGGGCGCTGCCTGCCTGCCGCTGCTGTCCCGGGCCAGCTCGCTGACCACGGTCGACAGCGACCCTGGCATGCTCGAGCTAGTCTCGCAGCGTGCCGCCTCGCTGGGCATCGAGGCCTGTCAGGTACTCGGCAGCTGGCCCGATGCCGCCGCGAAAACGCCGGCGGCCGACCTGGTGACGTGCCATCACGTCCTGTACAACGTGCCAGAGCCAGTGCCGTTCGTGACCGAGCTCGCATCGCACGCACGGCGGCGGGTCGTCGTCGAGGTGACCGCGGAGCATCCACTGATCACGCTCAACCCGTTCTGGCTCAGATTCCATGGCCTGCAGCGGCCGGTGTCCCCCACCGCCGCGGACCTCCTGGAGATTCTGTCCGCCATGGGCCTGCGGCCGCGATCGCAGCGCTGGACACGGCCCGGCGGGCCGGACTACGCCAGCTTCGCGGAACTCATCGACGTTACCAGGCGACGGGTATGCCTTCCGGCCGAGCGCGCCGACGACGTCGGAGCCGCGCTTATAGAAGCCGGAATCGACCCCGAGCACCCGGCTGACCTCGGCTCATCCGGCCGCGAGGTGGTCACGATCTGGTGGGACGGCAACTTTCCAGGAATCTGGTGAGGCCGCATTGGACCGGACGACCGTCTGAGAAGTAAGGACGATAAGACAACGAGGGCAAAGATGGGGCAGCAAGCATGAGCGATTGGCCGGAGGACTGGTTCAGGGAGGGGTCCGGCACGGCGAAGCCGTCGGGCGGCCCGGGCGGAACCTCAGGAACCCCCGGAGCTGCGGACCCGACGGAGAAGCTGCCCGCAGGAAACGGGCGGCCCGGCGCCGGCGCCGACGGCCTGGCGCAGCCGGACGGCAGCGCCTGGCCGGACAGCGCCGCACGGCCAGACGGCGCGGCCTGGCCGCCAGGCGGGACCGCGCAGCTGGGCGGGACCGCGCAGCCAGCCGGCGCGGCATGGCCAGGCGGGACCGGGCAGCCAGGCGGGACCGGGCAGCCAGGCGGCAGCGGTCAGCCAGCGGGCGCGAGCCTCTGGCCTGCGCAGCCACCGTCGCGTACTGCGCCGGGAGGCGACCAGCCGCGCGTTCCGCTCGGCGGGGCTGGCGGAACCGGACGGCGGCTACTTCGGCCGCGCAGGATCGTGGCGATCATCTGCGCCCTGCTAGCGCTGCTCATCGTCTTGATCACCGGCTTTTACTTCTACCTAAACTCCCAGCTGACAAGACGAAATGTGCTGGTGGACTACGGGGGCAGGCCGGTCGCATCGGCCGGCCAGAACTGGCTGATCACCGGCTCCGACAGCCGCCAGGGCCTGACCAGAAAGCAAGAGAAGCAGCTGGCCACCGGGCGCGGCATCGCCGGCCACCGCTCCGACACGATCCTGATACTGCACATGCCGTCGAACGGCGGGTCGCCCGTCCTGATCAGCCTGCCGCGCGACTCCTACCTGCCGATCCCGGGATTCGGCAGCAACAAGATCAACGCCGCCTACTCCTTCGGCGGCGCGAAACTGCTCGCCGAGACCGTGCAGAACGCGACTGGACTACGCATCGACCACTACATGGGGATCGGGTTCGGCGGACTCGTGCGGGTGGTCGACTCGGTCGGCGGCGTGAACATGTGCATCAAGATGCCGCTGCGCGACCCGGCGGCCGGGCTCAACCTGAAACGAGGCTGCCAGACGCTCGATGGCGCGCAGGCGCTCGGCTACGTCCGCTCACGGCACCTTTTCGCCAACCAGGACCTGCAGCGCATCCAGGACCAGCGGCTGTTCATGAAGGCGCTGCTCAGGAAACTGACCAGCCCCGGGGTGATGCTCAACCCGTTCGCCGCGATCCCCGCGGCGCTGGGGGCCGCCAGCACGCTGACCGTTGATCAGGGCACGAACCTGTATCAGCTCATCAGGGTGGCGTTCGCACTCCGCAATCCGGAGACCACGACGGTTCCCATCGCGACCGGAGAGACGCTGTCCGTCGGGGACGTGCTGATCTGGGACAACACGAAGGCCGCTGAGCTGTTTCACGCGCTGAAGACCGACCAGCCCGTGCCGAAGAGCCTGCTCACCGGCTCGAAACAGGCGGGCGGCTAGCGACCGCCGGGCACCAGCCAGCCAGCCGGGCAGGGTACCTGGCCACTCACCGGCCGGGCATCTGGCCAGCCGCACGCCAGCCGCACGCTCACTGGCGCTCATGATCCTCCCCGCGATCAGCGACGACGCCAGGCGCGGCCAGATGGGTCAGTCGTCGAACCGCTCACGATGTGACGACTTCATCAGATGCATCACGCAGCGCTGTTACAGCGCGCATTCAGGTAGCGTTCAGGAATCAGGCGCAGCATGGATAACGTGACCAGCCTGGCGAATGACGTGCGCAAGCGGGCTGACGCCAGGCTGCTCGTGGTCGAGGACGAGCCGAACATCCTTGAGCTGCTCTCGGCCAGCCTGCGCTATGCCGGGTTCGAGGTCATCACCGCCGCAGCGGGCGGCGAGGCGGTGCAGGCCGCCCAGCGGCACCGGCCCGACCTCATCGTGCTCGACGTCATGCTTCCCGATATGGACGGCTTCGACGTCGTCAGGCGGCTCCGCGGCGGCGGAACCAGGATCCCGGTCGTGTTCCTGACCGCGCGGGATTCCACCGAGGACAAGATCCGCGGCCTGACACTCGGCGGCGACGACTACGTGACGAAGCCGTTTTCCCTGGAAGAGGTCATCGCGCGGATACGAGCGGTGCTGCGCCGGACCAGCGGCGACGGGACCGAGCCGCCGCCGCGGCTGAAATTCGCCGACCTGGAGCTCGACGAGGACAGCCACGAGGTGTGGCGGGCTGGCGCCCAGATCCAGCTATCGCCAACGGAGTTCAAGCTGCTCAGGTACTTCATGGGCAATGCCAACCGGGTGCTGTCCAAGATGCAGATTCTCGACCACGTCTGGGACTACGACTTCCGCGGCGACACCGGGATAGTGGAGTCCTACGTTTCCGTGCTGCGGCGCAAGGTGGACGCCGCCGAGCCGCATCTGCTGCATACGCTGCGCGGGGTCGGCTACGTGCTCAGGCTCCCGTCGTCCTAGCTAGATGATCATGGCCGCACCATCAGGACTCACCCGTTTCTGGAACGCCGGCCGGCGGCTGTCCGACCGTACGCCGTTGCGCGTGAAGCTCACCTCGGCGCTGCTGGCGCTGGTGACCGTCGCGCTCGCCGTCATCGGCATCGCCGGGATCTCCGTGCTCAAGAGCTACCAGCTCGGGCAGGCCGACAATACGCTGCGGGGCTACGCCGAGCAGTCTCGGCGCCTCGTTGAGAATTACCTGTTCGGCGCGCCGGCAAATATCCAGACCGGCGGCGGCGCGCTGGCCTGGCTCCCTTACGGCGGCCACCTGCACTGGCTGATCAGCCCCGGGGTCGCCTTCAGCCCTTCGTCGCCGACCCGTGCCCTGCCGGTCCCGTCGGTGCCGGCATCGTCGGCCTGGCTCGCCGCCCACGAGGGGAAGGCCTTCACCGTCGCGGCGAAGTCTGGCGACGGCCGCTGGCGGGTGATCGCCTTCCCGGACCGGTTCGGGACCGCCGACGGCAGCATCGTCAGCGGAATCGTGATCGTCGGGCTCGATGTCACCGACGTCTACGCCACGATCGCTCACCTGGCCGGCATCGACCTCTTCATGAGCCTGGTCATCATTCTCGTGCTGGCCATCGTCGGCATCACGGTGGTGCGCAGCAGCCTGCGACCGCTGACCGAGATCGAGCAGACGGCCGAGGGAATCGCGGCCGGCGACCTGTCCCGCCGCGTTCCCGACCGTGACCCGCGGACCGAGGTCGGCAGGCTCGGCCGCTCGCTCAACGCCATGCTCAGCCAGATCGAGTTCGCCTTCCGCGCGCGCGCTGACTCCGAAACCGCGGCCCGCCGGTCGGAGGAGCGGATGCGACAGTTCGTCGCCGACGCCAGTCACGAACTCCGCACGCCGCTGACCACGATCCGGGGGTTCGCTGAGTACTACCGGCAGCGCGGCGGACTCGCGAACGGCAAGCCCGGTCAGCGCACACCCGATGCCACCAGCAGCCTGAACGCAGCCATCCGGGGTAACCCGGCGCCCGGGATCCCGGCCGCCGCCGCGCCGCAGGAAGAGAGCCCGCTCACCCGGGTCGACCTGGACCGGATCATGCGACGGGTGGAGCAGGAGTCCACCAGGATGGGCGTGCTGGTCGAGGACATGCTGCTGCTCGCCCGGCTCGACCAGCAGCGGCCACTGGACAGGCGTCCGGTGGACCTGCTCACGCTCGCCGCCGACGCGGTGCACGACGCGCGGGTAATGGCTCCGGGACGCAGCATCGACCTGACGGTCGGGGGCGGCGCCGCGCTGATCGTGCTCGGTGATGAGGTCCG
>DATGVY010000191.1:0-2849 GCA_035299845.1 Streptosporangiaceae bacterium | reverse complement strand
GCTATCCGTCCAGCGTCGACACGGGGGTGGCTGCCCAGCCGTCCGGCCAGTACGTCTTGGCGCCAGGGGCTCTGGTGGATTGCCCGGTCGGCGGCTAGCCCTGTAATTCGCACATGAGGCGCGGTAGGCCGGCGGCCGGCTGGATCATGATTGTCGCCGCTCCCGGGGGCCTTCGGCTTGCTCGAATGCTTCCAGGGACAGGTTCTCCAGCTCGTTGATGAGCTGGCGCAGGCGTCGGGCGTTGTCGAACCATGGCCGGTAGAGCTGTTCCTGGTCGGGGGTGAGCTTGCGGGTGACGGGCTTGCCGTCGCTCTTGCGGATCCAGCTGACGTACGGTCCGTGCAGTTGGGGCGGGTCGGCCTTGCACCGGCACACCGGCTTGCCGCACGCGGTGGCGCGGATTACGACGCTGCCGGGCAGGGCGTAGCCGATCTTGCCGATTTCTCGCAGGATCTCGCGGACCCGTGCCTGGCGCGGCGACTGGCGTGCGGTCATGGCACATTCAACCCCCTCCGCCGGCGTGTCGTTCCTCGTCTTCGAAGGCTCTTCTTCTTGAATGTTAATCATTCAGGAAAGTGGAGAAGCCGGTGACACGCGGGAGGCTGGAATGCTGGCTCGCTACGGCCCGGCCAGTGCCGAGCAGGCGCTGGGCGCGCTGCCGGTGGTGGCGGCGTTCTGCCGCCGGCTGGACATCGCCGGCATCATCGACCGGGCCGCGCCGGTGCGGTGCGTCGCCCGCGCCAGCCACGGCCAGGTGATCGAGGCGCTGATCGCCAACCGGCTGACCTCGCCGTCGCCGATGGTCCACGTGGGCCGGTGGGCGCGGCAGTTCGCCGTCAGACACGTGCTGGGCCTGGCGCCGGACGTGCTCAACGACGACCGGGTCGCCCGGGCGCTGGACGCGCTGGCGCCGGTGCTGGAGCAGGTGACCGGCTCGGTCGGCGCGGCGGCGATCAGCCGCTTTGGCATCGACGTCTCCCAGCTGCACTGGGACATGACCTCGATCAGCCTGCACGGTGACTACCCGGCCGCAGACGACGGCTACGCCCAGCCCAAGTTCGGCCACCCCAAGGACCGCCGCCCCGACCTGAAGCAGATCCAGGCCGGCGTCGCCGCCGCTGCCGACGGGGCGGTGCCGGTGTTCTTCAAGCCCTACAGCGGCGGCGCAGGCGAGGTCAGCCAGGTGACCGGCGCGATGGAGGCGCTGCGGCGGCTGGCCGGGCCGCGCCGGTTCCTGCTGGTCGGCGACTCCAAGCTGCTGTCCTACACCAACATCGCCGCGATGACCGAAGCCAAGGTCACGTTCCTGGCGCCGGCGTCGAAGTCTTTCGTGCCCGCGCAGGTGCTGGCCGGCTGCGACTACGCCGCGGCCGCCCCGGCGGCGTTCGTCGCCGAGCGCGACCGCGGCCTGCCGCCCGGCAAACGCGGCTGCTACCGCCTCATCGAGGACACCATGACAATCACCGGGCCGCGCAAGAAAGACCCGTCCTGCACAGTGCGGCGGGTGTTCGTCTTCTCCTCCGCGCGCGCCGGGGCCGCCGAGCACGCCCGGGCCAAGAAACTCGACCGCGCCCGCGCCGACCTGGGCCGGGTAGCGCGCGGGCTGGGCTCACGCCACTACAACACCGCCGAGAAGGTCACCGCCAGGATCAACGCCATCGCCCGCGAGCGCCGCATCGGCGATTACCTGCGCGCCACGGTCGGCTCGGGCCAAGACGGACGACTGACACTGGACTGGCACTTCGACCAGGCCGCCATCGACGCCGACGCCGCCGCCGACGGCTGGTACGCCCTGCTGACCAACCTGCCCGGAACCGTCACCGCCGAGCAAGCGCTGACCCGCTACAAGAACCAGCCCGGCACCAGCGAACGCCGCTACCACGACTTCAAAGGCCCGCTGGCGGTCGCGCCGATGTTCCTGCACGCCAACCGGCGCATGACCGCGCTGATCGGCGTCATCTGCCTGGCCCTGCTCATCTACTGCCTGGCCGAGCGCGAAGCCCGCCGCAACCTGGCCCCCGCCATCAAGCTCGACGGCCTCTACGCCGGCCGCGCAGCCAAGCCCACCGCCAGCCTCATCTTCACAACCCTCGCGCCGCTGCGGCTACGCACCCGCGCCGACGGCACGCCAGAGATCCCCGAACCCGACCCGATCCAAAAACAAGTCCTGCACCTGCTCAAAATCGACCCAAGACGTCCCCGGTGATCGAACTGAGCACACCTCATGTGCGAATTACCGGGCTAGCTGCCGAGGGCCCGCTCACCCGGGCCCGGCTCGGGGAGCGGATCGCCGCGGCCGGGGTGCGCACGCAGGGCCAGGCGCTGGTCCACGTGCTCGCGCTGGCGAGCCTGCGCGGGATCACGGTACGGGGCCCGATGATCGGGCGCGAGCAGGCGTACGTGCTGGTCCGCGACTGGCTCGGCAAGCCGCCCGGCGACTTTGACCGGGACCGGGCCCTCGCCGACCTGGCCGCCCGCTACCTGGCGGGCCACGGCCCGGCCACCGAGCGCGACCTGGCCAAGTGGGCAGGGCTGCCGCTGGGCGACGCCCGGCGCGGCCTGGCCGCCATCGCCGGCCGGCTCGCTGACCGTGACGACGGCCTCGCCGACCTGGCCCGGCGGGCCGGCCTGGCAGGCGCTGACCCGCCGCCGCCGCGGCTGCTGGGCGCCTACGAACCGGTGCTGCTGGGCTGGGCGTCGCGGGAATCTATCGTCGGCCCGCACGGCAGGCTGATCGCCGTCAACGGCCTGTTCCGCCCGTTCGCGATGGTCCGCGGCCGTGCCGTCGGCACCTGGAGCCTGCCCGGCGGCAAGGTCGCGCTCACCCCGTTCACGCCGCTGCCCGAGGC
>DATGVY010000190.1:0-2026 GCA_035299845.1 Streptosporangiaceae bacterium | reverse complement strand
AGCAGCGGCGGCTCCTCGCCCGCCAGCACGTGCAGCGCCTGGTGCAGGTGGCCGAGCGCCGCCGGGTGGTCGGCCCGCGCCGCCGCCACCCGGCCCGCCGCGAGCATCGCCTCCGCGCGCAGGCCCGGCGCCTCCGCGCCGGCAGCCAGCAGCGCCAGGCGGCCGGCGGCCAGGCCCGCGGCGCCGGCGTCATCCCGCGCGAGCTCGACCTCGACGAGCAGGCCGAGAAGCGGGCATTGCCGGAGCAGATCTGAGGTCAGCTCCCGCAGCGCGCGGGCGGTGGCCGCTGCCGCCATGCCCTGCTCGCCGCGCGCGAAGTGCAACCGCGCCAGCGGCGCGCACGCCTCGAGCCGGTCCTGGCAAGGGCGCAGCAGCGCGGCGGCTTCCTCGAGCCTGCCCTGCAGGATGCGCAGGTCAGCCAGCTGGGCAGTCGCGTAGACGCGCAGCTGGAAGCCGCGGGCGCCGTCCGGCGACAGCGCCTCGGTCATGACCGATTCGGCCTCCGGCCAGCGCCCGATCCGGCACAGCAGCGCGCCGTACGCCACCCGGCAGTGACCTTGCAGGATCCTGGGGCGTCCCTGGTGCCGGTCAAGGGCCCCGGCCACCACGGCCGTCCACTCCCGTGCCCGCCGCAGATCGCCGGCCCGGTCGCACGCCGCCAGCAAGGCGCAGAAGATCTTGGCGACGATGCCCCAGTCGGCGACCTCCCCGGCGCCGATGGCCGCCATCGCCTCATCCAGCCGGGAGAAACCCTCGGTCTGCTGGCCCTGCGCCACCAAAGCGAACCCGCTCTCGGCCAGCGCGCGGACTTCAAGATCGGCATCAGCGAACTCCACCGCCAGCTCCAGCGCGAAAGCCGCATCGCGCTCGACCGCGGCGACATCGGGGCGGTGCACGGCCAGATAGGCCAGCGCCAGATAACCCTGCTCCACGCACCTGCCGGCACGGTCGAGGAGGCGGCGGGCCCGGCCGAGCCAGCCCGCCCCCACCGCCTGGTTCCCGAACGCGCTGGCACGCAGGAGGGCCAGCTCGGCCGCCGCCCGCGCCGCCGCCCGCAGCTCTCCCGCCGAGCGCAGCTCACGGAAGGCGGCCTCCCAGTGGATGCGAGCCCGCGCGAAGTCATCATCGGCGCGGGCAAAGTCCGCCCAGCATGACGTGAGCGGCCGGGGCCTCGCCCGCTTCGACGGCCGCCGTGAGCACATGGCCGGCGCGCCCGAGATCGCCGGCCGCGAGCGCCGCGCGCCCCGAGGCGACAAGCCCGGCCGCCGTCATCCCGGTCACACCGCCGAGCCTAGGTGAATCTCAGACTCTCCGACAGGGCGGCCTTCCAGCCGGCGGCGTGGCCGGGAAAGCGCCGGGTGAGGGCCGCCAGCCGGCCCGGTACCTGCAGCCGGCTGCCTCATCGACACCCACCTGCCGGATACCAGACCGCGCAAGCAGCACAGCCGGACGCCAACCCCGGCCAGCCAGCCACGCACACTCAACCCCGCGGAATCGCACCTCGGTCAGCGGCGCCGCCCCCCCGAGGACAACGCGCAGACCACCCCGCCCGGCACACGCGGGTCACCCGGGCCGGACCATATCCCCAGGCACCAGATCGGCGGTTTGCGGCGCACGCGGTCCATGGGCCAGACATTCTCCGTGGCGTCGAGGCGGCTACGAGCGTCTGAGGGCTGACGGTATCGGCTACTGGTTCGCGGATGTAAGTACGCTGACGACCTTGTCGCCTGTGCGTTGCAATCCGACTACCGGCGGGTTGCCCAAACGGGTTGCCCTTTGGCCACCGGGCGAGCCCGTTGCCCATCAGCCAACGGCCGATTGCTGCACTTCGCAGCTCGGTGCATGATCTCCAGAATGAAGCTGACAGCTGGCTCGTCGCTGGGCCTTGTCCTCGAAGATGGAGCACTATCGCCGACCAGCCTTGGTCGAAGAAGCGGTCGCGGTCCTGCTGGCTGACCTTAAGGCCGTAACCGGCTCCGGAGTCGTGCGGGCTTCCGTTACTCCATGCCGTGGCGCGAAACATCCT
>DATGVY010000189.1:0-4143 GCA_035299845.1 Streptosporangiaceae bacterium | reverse complement strand
TTAATGACTTTCCCCTCGCCTTGCCTAGGTGCTGCTATTGCCGGCCCGTCGGCCGTTTGACCGCTCGGCGTAGTCCCGTCTGATCGCCCTCGCGCAGCGATCCTGCGGGGTATGCAGCGGATGACGCTGGCTCGCGATGTCAGATCAAGCCCCCCTGGGGATTCCGTTGTCCGCTAGTTGGATGTTTTCAGTAATCGACCCAACCCGTTCAAACCCATATCGAACGGGTTGCCGGGCGCCGCGGCGGCGGGCCGCCGCGGGGGCGGCGGGGGTCACGCGATGAACGCGGCCCAGAGCAGGTACGCGTTCAGGCCGATGATCAGCGCGGCGATGCCGCTGGTCGCCGCAGTCGTCACGGAGCGGTTGACCAGCGAGCCCATGATGTCCGCCCGCCGCGTGACCAGCACCAGCGGCACCAGCGCGAACGGGATGCCGAACGACAGCACGACCTGCGAGATCACCAGGCTGCTTGTGGTGGGCAGGCCGAGCCCGAGCACCAGCAGCGCCGGGAGCATGGTGAGCCCGCGGCGGATGAACAGCGGAATGCGGCGGCCGATGAAGCCCTGCATCACGACCTGCCCCGCGTAAGTCCCCACGCTGGACGACGACAGCCCGGAGGCGAGCAGCGCGACGGCGAACGCCAGCGCGGCGCCGCCGCCGACCATGCGGCCAAGCCCGAAGTGCGCGGCCTGGATGGAGTTGGCCTGGGCGGGGCCGCCGGAATGCCTGAACAGCGCCGCGGCCACGAACAGCATCGCCAGGTTGATCAGGCCGGCCGCGCCGAGCGCGATGAGCACGTCGAGCCGCTGGAAGCGGAGCAGCTCGCGGCGCTCGGTGTCGTCGCTGCAGTGCACACGGGACTTGGTCAGGGCCGAGTGCAGGTAGACGACATGCGGCATGACGGTAGCCCCGATGATGCCCGCGACGAGCAACAGGCCGTCGCTGCCGCCGGGCAGGCTCGGCACGAGCCCGGCCGCGATAGCCCCCGGATCAATGCCCACCGCGGCCAGATCGTAGGCGAAACCCAGGAAGACGATGCCGAGCAGGCCGCAGATCGCCAGCTCGAAGCGACGGTAGCCGCGCTGTTCAAGAGCCAGGATCCCGAACGCGACCACCGCCGTGATCAGGCCCGCAGGCAGCAGCCGGACGCCGAACAGCAGGTTGAGCCCGACCGCGGCGCCGATGAACTCGGCCAGGTCGGTCGCCATGGCGATGAGCTCGGCCTGCACCCACAGGCCACGCGAGACAGCCAGCGGCAGATGCTCGCGGCACAGCTCCGGCAGGTCGCGCCCGGTGGCCACGCCGGTCTTGGCCGACAGGTACTGGACCAGCATGGCCATCAGGTTGGCCACGACGATCACCCAGGCGAGGGTGTAGCCGAACCTCGCCCCGGCGGAGAAGTTGGTAGCGAAGTTGCCCGGGTCGATGTAGGCGACCGCCGCGACGAACGCCGGGCCGAGCAGCGCGATGATGCCGCGCGCCCGGCCGCGCGAGCGCAGCAGGTGCAGGCTGCTTTGCGGTGCTAGCCGGGCGGGCCCGGGCCCGGCCACCCAGGCGGGCCCGTGCTCGGCCGCCTGGGCGGACTCAGGCCCGGCAATCGCGGGCCCTTCCGCCTCGGCAGTCCCCTCCGACCCCGCGCTGGCCGGCAACGGCAGCTGCAGCGCGGGGTCCCCGGCCAGCGGCGGCCCCAACCTCAGCCGACCGACGGGCCGAGGCCAAGTGACTGCGGCGTGCTCGCGTCCGGCGACGGCTGGTTCAGGCCCTCGTCCAGCGGGCCGAATTCGGTCATCAGCGCCGCGCTGCCGCCCCACGGCGTCTGCTCCTCGGCGATCAGGGTGTTCGTCGTGAGCAGCAGGCCGGCCACCGAGGCGCCGTTCTGCAGGGCCGAGCGGGCTACCCGCAGCGGGTCGATGATGCCCATCTCGATCATGTTGCCGAAGCGCCCTTCGAGCGCGTCGAACCCGTCGTCCTTGCCCATCTGCGCCATCTGGGCCACCACGTCCTGGCCGGAGTAGCCCGCGTTCGCGGCGATCAGGAAGGCGGGCTCGGTCAGCACGCTGCGCACGATCTCGACGCCGGTCGCGTAGTCGTCCTTGACCTGCAGGTCATCGAGCGCGGACTCGGCGTGCAGCAGTGCGGCGCCGCCGCCGGCCACGATGCCCTCGGCCATCGCGGCCCTGGTGGCCGACAGCGCGTCCTCGACCCGGTGCTGCAGTTCCTTCAGCTCGGCGTTGGTCGGCGCGCCGACCCTGATCACGGCCACCTTGCCGGACAGCGACCCGATCCGCTCGGTCAGCACGTCCTCGTCGATCCCGAACTGAGCCCGGTCAAGTTCCGCCCTGAGCTGGGCAACCCGGAACTCGACCTGCTCCGACGAGCCGTCGCCGCCGATGATGGCCGTCCGGTCCGCGTTGACCCGCACCTGCGCGGCCCGGCCGAGCTGCTCGATGGTCATCGTCTCCAGCGTGAACCCGGCGTGCTTGCTGAGCACGGCGCCGCCGGTGATCGCCGCGATGTCCTCCAGCTTGTGCAGCCGGCGATCGCCGAAGCCGGGCGCCCGCACCGCGACGCACTGGAATACCCGGTTGACGTGGTTGTGCACCAGCATGCTCAGCGCCGAGCCCTCGACGTTCTCCGCGACGATGACGAACGGCCGCGGCGCCCGCATGATCCTGTCGAGGATCGGCATCAGCTGCTGGACCTTGGTGATCTTCTCGCTGCACAGCAGGATGTAGGGGTCCTCGAGAATCGCCTCCAGGCTGGCCGGGTTGGTCACGAGATAGGGCGAGAGATATCCGTTATCAAACTCAAAGCCTTCCACGAAATCCACGCTCATCCCGTGCGCAGCCGATTCCTCCACGGTGACAATGCCGCCGTCGCCGACCGTGTGCAGCGCCTTCGCGATCGCCGCGCCGACGGTGTCGTCGTCATTCGCCGAGATCGCGGCCACCCGGGCGAAATCGTGCTCGGTGACGACCGGATAGGCCACGCTCTGCAGGTGGCTGACGAGCCGGCCGACGGCGAGGTCGATGCCGCGCTTGACCAGCACCGGGTTGGCGCCCGCGCCGATGGCCTTAAACCCCGACCTGACGACCGCCTGGGCGATCACCGTGGCCGTGGTGGTGCCGTCGCCGACGATGTCGTTGGTCTTGATGGCCGCTTCCTTGACCAGCTGGGCGCCCATGTTCTCGAACTGGTTCTTGAGGTGAATCTCGCGTGCGATCGTGACGCCGTCGTTGGTGACGACGGGCGAGCCGGTGATCTTCTCCAGGATGACGTTGCGGCCCTTGGGTCCGAGCGTCGACTTCACCGCTTCGGCCAGCTGGTCCACTCCTGCCAGCAGCAGGGTTCGGGCTTCCTCGTTGAAACGAAGTTCCTTGGCCATCGGGTCCTCCTGCGGTGCCGTGGAGTACGGAGATCTGGGTTAGATGCGGATTACGGGACGAGGATCGCGCGGCCGCGGACCCGGCCGGCGTCAAGATCAGCCAGCGCGTCCGGCGCTGCGTCCAGCGGGTAGGTCCTGGTGTGCAGCGTCACCTTGCCCGCCTGGGCCAGCACCATCAGCTCGGCGAGGTCGTTGTAGGTGCCGACGATGTTGCCGATGATGTTCCGCTCGGTCGAGATGATGTCGAGCGTCGGGATGTGCAGGGTGCCGCCGTAACCGATCACGTAGTACGAGCCGGCCCGCCCGGTCATCGCGAACCCGTCCTGCTCCGCGCCCTGCTCGGCGACGAAATCGAAGACGACGTTGGCGCCGGCTCCGCCGGTCAGCTCCTGTACCGCGGCGACCTGCCCTCCGTTGGCCACCACGGTGTGCTGCGCGCCGAGCTGCTCGGCGAGTTTGAGCGCGTCCGGATTGCGGTCAACCACGATGATCTTGGTGGCGGTGAGCGCGGCGAGGCACTGGATGCCGATGTGGCCGAGCCCGCCCGCGCCGATGACCACGCTGGTGGTGCCCGGGTACAGCAGCGGGATGGCCTTACGGACCGCGTGGTACGCGGTGATGCCGGCGTCGGCCAGCGCGGCGACGTCCTGTGGCCTGGTCTGCGGGTCGAGCTTGACGCAGGTCCGCGCCGAGGTCAGCAGGTACTCGGCCATCCCGCCGTCACGGGACAGGCCGGGGAACGAGCTGTTGATGCAGTG
>DATGVY010000188.1:0-2475 GCA_035299845.1 Streptosporangiaceae bacterium | reverse complement strand
TCCCGAGCAGGGCGCCGAGCGCGGGATCGCCGGGCTCGGCCAGGTAGGTGAGCGCGGCCCGGGCCAGCTTCTCCTTGCTCAGCTGGACCGCCGACGTCACCGGGCTCACCGCCGCACCCCGAGCCACAGGCCAAGCGCGGTATTGCAGTCGTCCTTGGTCGGGCGCGGCCGTCCGGCCAGATCAGCGATAGTCCAGGCGACCCTGATGACCTTGACGACGCCACGGGCACTGATCTGGCCGCGATCTAGGGAGCGCTCCACCGCGGCCAGCGAACCTGGCGCGGGCGGCCAGGTCCGGCGCAATTCCGATCCCGGGACCTCAGCGTTCAGGCGCCATGGAGTGCCGCGCAGCCGATGGGCGGCGCGGTCCCTGGCCTGGATCACTCGCAGCGCGACGGTCCGGCTCGACTCGGCGAAGGTCCGGTCGTTCAGCAATTCCCTGCGGCCAACCGGCTCAAGCTCGATCTTCACGTCGACGCGATCGAGCAGTGGGCCCGAGATCCGTCCCAGATACCGGCGGCGCATGGCCGGGCTGCAGCTACAGCCCTCGGCAGGTCCGGCCACCCTCGCGCACGGGCACGGGTTCGCGGCCAGAACCAAGGTGAACCTAGCTGGGAATCTTGTGATGACCCCCAATCTGGCCACCACGACCTCACCCGCTTCGAGCGGCTGCCGTAGCGCGTCAAGTACGTCCTTGGCGAACTCCGGCGCTTCGTCGAGGAACAAGACGCCCCGGTGGGCCAGCGATGCGGAGCCGGGGACGATGATGCCGCTGCCACCGCCCACGATCGCCGCCTTGGTCGCGGTGTGGTGCGGGGCGAGAAACGGCGGGTCGGTCAGCAGAGGGACCTGCGGGGGCAAGGTTCCTGCCACCGAGTGAATGCCCGTGACTTCCAGCGCGGCCGCGGTGTCGAGGCGCGGCAAAATGGTGGGGATCCGTTCAGCCAGCATCGTCTTGCCGGCACCGGGCGGCCCGAGCAACGACAGGTGGTGCCCGCCCGCGGCGCACACCTCGGCGGCTCGCCGGGCCATCGACTGGCCTAGCAACTCGGCGAGGTCAGGCGCCATCGCGGCGCCTGAGGCGGCCACCTGACCGGCACGGCCGCCGGAGACCGCACTGCCGAGGGCGCCCCGTGCGCCTGCCACCCGGCCACTAGGGAGCTCCTGGCCGCCCTCGAACTCGGCCGCGGCCGGCCCGCCATCGCGGCCCGGCAGGCCTCGGAGCCAGTCGGCCGCCCCGGTCAGGCTGCTGGCCGCGATCACGTGCACGCCAGGAACCAGGACGGCCTCGGCCGCGTTCTGCTCGGCCACCATGATCTTGCCGAACCCGGCGTTAGCCGCGGCCGCCACCGCGGGCAGCACGCCGCGGACCGGCCGCAGCCGCCCGTCGAGGCCGAGTTCACCGAAGAAGATCACCCCGTCCACCGCTGCTCTCGGCACCTTGCCCGCCGCGGCTAGTACCCCGACGGCTATGGCCAGGTCGAACCAGCTGCCCCGCTTAGGCAAGCTGGCCGGGGAGAGCCCGACGGTGATCTTCCGCTGCGGCCATTCCTCCCCGCTGTTGACGATCGCGGCCCGGATCCGGTCCCGCGCCTCTCGCAGCGCGGTATCGGGCAGGCCAACCAAGATCATCCCGACCAGGCCGTTCGCGATGTCCGCCTCGATCTCGACCACTTGGCCGGTCACTCCTATCAACGCCACCGAATGCGTGCGGGCCAGCGGCACGGCTAACCCACTCCCCGGATGTGCTCGATGGTGAACCCGCCGGTGCCGTCGTACACCAGGCCGACCACGTCGATCCGGACCTGATCGAACCTGACCCCGTGGGCGTTCAGCCACTGCACGGCCAGCCTGCGCAGCCGGGCCCGCTTGGCCCGGCTGACGGCCTCGAGCGGGCTGCCGTAACGCATCCCGGTCCTGGACTTGACCTCGCAAATCACCAGCACATGCCGCTCCACGGCCACGATGTCGATCTCGCCGCCGGCGCAGCGCCAGTTGCGGTCCAGGATTCGCAGGCCGCACGACTCCAGGTATTCGGCCGCCGCCTGCTCACCGGACTTGCCCAGCACATCCTTGGCGCGCATCGCCATCACCTCCGGCTCCGACCATCGCCGTAACCAGGGGCGGCCCGCAGGACGGCCTCTGCGCCTGTGGAAAGCCGGGAAAACGCTCCGCGCTCGTGGACACCAGGCCGGGAATGTCAGTGCCGGGTGATTCAATCCGCCGGGGGCCTAGAACCTCAGACAGGCGGAAGGGCCCACCGGCCAGGGCACGCAGCCGCGCACGACGCGGCGGAGCGGCGGATCAGTTGCCGGAGCGGCTGTACGGGGCGCGGCCCGGCGGCTGCTCGGGCCGCGGCCCCGGCGTCACGGGCGGGATCTCGTGTTCCGCGGCTCTCTTGCCGAGCTGGAACTCCTTGCCGTGGTGGGTCACGGGAAGCGGATCGCCGTCAAGCAGCTCGTACTTGGCTCGCCT
>DATGVY010000187.1:0-1624 GCA_035299845.1 Streptosporangiaceae bacterium | reverse complement strand
AGCGCAGCCCGGCAGAGGTCCGGGCCGAGCTCGGCGGCGAGCCCGCGCTCGCCTTCGCCACCCGTGGCCCGCTGAACGGCCGCCAGATCGGGCAGTTGCGGCACCTAGCCGGGCAGCTCAAGGCCAGGATCCTGCTGCTGCCGCTGATATCGGGACCGGCTGAGGTAGTGACCAGGCCCGAGGCGCTGGTCCGGGTGCTGCTCGCCGCATCCGCCAGTCTCCCGGCTCGCACCCTGGTCGTGCCCGTCCCGCTGGCCCCCCGCGACGGCGGGCCCGGGCCTGAGCTGGCGGCCCGCGCCACCGTCGCCAGAGCCTATGGCGCGACCCACCTGTTCGCCGACAATGCCGACGGCGTCCCGGCCAGCGAGGCTGAGCGATCGGGCGACCACCCCGGCGGCGGCGTGGCCGCGGATCCGGGCACGGCCATCCCGGTCGTCTCGGCTGGCGACTGGGCTTACGACCCGGTGGCCGACGTGTGGCGGCCGCTGGCACTGATCGAGCCCGGCACCGAACGCGCCGAGCTGGCGCCGGACGAACTCGGGGACCTGCTGGACGCCGGCGCGGAGGTGCCCGCATGGTTCGTTCCGCCGGCCGTGGCGGTGGAACTGGGTCACGCCCGTCCGCCGCGCAGCAAGCGGGGCTTCGTGCTCTTCCTGACCGGCCTGTCGGGATCGGGCAAATCCACCATCGCCAGGGACCTCCGCGATGCGCTGACCGAACGAGGCAACCGCAGGGTCTCGCTGCTCGACGGCGACCTGGTGCGACGGCTGCTGTCCGCGGGCCTGACGTTCTCCCGCGCGGACCGTGACCTGAATATCGCGCGGATCGGCTACGTCGCCGCCGAGATCGCCCGGCACGGCGGCATCGCGATCTGCGCGCCCATTGCCCCCTTCGCGGCCGCCCGGGCGCAAGTCCGCGACATGGTCAGCGAGACGGGCGACTTCCTGCTGATCCATGTCGCGACGCCGGTCGAGGTATGCGAGGCACGCGACCGGAAGGGCCTGTACGCCAAGGCGCGGGCCGGCCTCATCGACCATTTCACTGGGGTGTCCGACCCATACGAGGAACCTGCCGATGCCGACCTGGTGATCGATACATCGCAGCTGAACCGCCAGGAGGCAACTGCCGCCGTGCTCGGGCTGCTCACCTCAGGCGGCTGGCTGCCCGCGGCCCAGCCCTAGCCGATCCCGGGCTGACCCGGAGTCAGTCGTCCTCTGCGCGCGCGCCCTGGTTGAGCCGGTTGCGGAACTGCCGGAGCCGGAAGACGAGCGCACCGGACATGGCGTCCCGCTGCCTGGACAGCACGACGAAGCTGACGATGCCGCTCACCACCAGGGCGAGGCCGACAAGCAGCAGCCTGCGTGCTCCGGCGAGGTACAGCAGGCCGAGCGCGGCGACGAAAAGGAGGATCCGCGCGGAGGTGTAAGCGAGCGTGGCGCGCATAGCGAGTCCAGCCTAGTCACTGCTAGCGGTGCTCACCGCGGCGGCCTCAGGGCAGCGGTCCTCAGCCCGGCGGGCCTCAGCCCGGCGGTCCTCAGCCCGGCGGTCCTCAGCCCGGCGGTCCTCAGCCCGGCGGTCCTCAGCCCGGCGGTCCTCAGCCCGGCGGTCCTCAGCCCGGCGGTCC
>DATGVY010000186.1:0-3792 GCA_035299845.1 Streptosporangiaceae bacterium | reverse complement strand
CAGGCAGCTGACCGGCCCGGCCGGACGTGCCCGTTCGCCGGATGTGCCCGTTCAGCGGGGAATGCGCGCTGGCCAGGAAACGGCCGGGCCGCCCGGGCCTGCACGGGCGGCTCAGCCTCGCTGGACTCATTAGGAGTAGTCACGGAAGGCCGGCCAGGCCGCCGCCCAGGTTGACCGCAGGCCGCTGACGATGAAGATCCGCGCACCCTGCTCGTCATCGCTGACGCCGAGCCCGTTCCTGAACGTGGCCACCAGCCGGACATGAGCGAACTCGCGGCGCAGGAACGCGGGATCCATGTTCACCACCACGGCCGAGGTGTCGGCGGCCGGCGGCGGCCCCCACAGCCAGAAGTTGTTAGCGCCGCTGTATGCCTGCGGGAGGCCGAACTGGGAACCGTACCGGTCGATGGCCCCGGCTTCGCCGTAATTTACGGTCAGCACCGTCGTCTGCCGTCGCTGCGGCCCGGGCAGGGAGCGGTACTCGCGCGCCACCAGCGCCACCAGCCTGGGCCACGCGATTGTCTCGCCGAGGTCGTAGTTGATCTTCTGGAGCGGGACCGCGTGCAGCGTGGCGGCCGGCAGCACGGGGATCGCGACCGGAACCCCCACTGCCGCGGACGCGAGCATCGCCGTGGTCATCAGCGCAGCCGCCGGAATCCGGCCGCCCAGCGGCCTGCGCGCGGACAGCCAGCGCTCCAGCGGCACAGAGCCGGCGGCGAACAGGAACATGTAGATAGCGCCGTCGTAGTAGGGTTTCCCGCCCAGCACGAAGATCAGGACTCCCACGATGGCACAGGCGATAGCGACCGGCCGGAAGCGGCGGGCGGCTTCGCTGCGCAGTGACCACACCAGGCCGGCGATCCAGACGGGGGCGAGCGCCAGGCCGGTGTAGGCGAGCTGCGCTGGCCAGTACGTGGCCTGGTTGTGCCCCGCCGCGCCCTGCAGCACGTGGAACACGGCCAGGTTCGGCCAGCCGTGGACGGCCTGCCAGATCACGTCAGGTGCGGCGAGTGCCGCCGCGAGCACGACGCCAGCCAGCATGTAGCGGCTCATCAGCAGCTTCCTGGCCCGGGTGAGGATGAATCCGGCGGCGAGCGCCACGACGAGAAAGCCGATGTTCCACTTGGCATCGGCGCCGATGCCAGCGCAAGCGCCGATCGCCAGCCACCACCGCCGGTTCTCGCTGGCGAGCAGGCGCATGACGAGCAGGAACATGACGGCCCAGGCCACGAAATCCGGGACCGTCGTGGTCAGCAGGTGCATCGCGGCGAGGTACTCAGCGCAGGTCGCGGTCGCGAGCGCGGCCAGTAGCTGGCCAGTGCGGCCGGCCCCCAGGATGCGGCTCAGCATGGCCGTGATCACGACGAGCACGGCCAGCGCGAGTGCGGGAAGGACGCGGAGCCCGGCCAGCGAGTTGCCGAATACGGCGGAGGAGATCCGGGCGAGCAGCGGCGTCAGCGCCGGCTGGTCGACGTAGCCGAAGGCCAGGTGATGCCCGGCGGCGAGGAAATAGAGCTCATCCCGCTGATAGCCGTAGCGGGCGCTCACCAGCATCTCCAGGCCGACCGCGGCGGCCGCGATCACGGCGATTCCGGCCACCGGCGCGCGGCACCGCCTGCCGTCCTGCGGCGATGGGACGGCTGCTGGCTGTGCCGGGCCACCTGCGGAGTCAGCCGGGCGGCCAGGACGCTGTAGGGATCCGGGTGCGCAGGCCGCTGGGCCGGGCCGGGGCAATGCCTGTGCGCGCGCCGCCGGCCCGAGCCGGGGAGATGCGAGCGAGCAGACTGCTGATTCGGGCCGGTCACCGGCCGTGGAGAGCTTCATGGCTTGATGGTGTCGGTAACACGCTCGTCACCGCATCGCCCGCAGCGGCGAAGTCCGGGCTCCGCCAGCCGGCCGAGATCGCCGCCGCCGCACCGCCCCTGCTCCGCCGTTGGTCGCGGACGGCAGATCAGCCGCGCGGGGGATCCCACCGGGCCGGACCGGGCCATAGCATCGGGTCATGACCGGGGTTCGGGCCAAGGCAGCAGCGCTGAATCCGCGACTGCAGGACCTCGTCCTCGCGGTCGGCCTGACGGTCGCCGACCTAGCCGTCCTGCTGGTGTACCGCCATCAGCTGCACCCGCTGGGCTGGGCGATGCTGCTCGTCGCCGCCGAGACCATCCCGTTGATCTGGCGCCGGTCACAGCCGCTGGCGGTGCTCCTGGTGATCGGCTTCGCCCGGGTGACCTACGACCGGATCGGCCTGGGCTACGCGCCGCTGCCGCTCGGGCCCGCGATCGCGTTCTATACCGTGATGGACCGCTCCCGGCCGGGGGTGCGCCTGCTTGCCTGCATCGTCGTGCTGCTGGGAATCATCACGTCCCAGCAGGCGCCCGGCCACAGCCAGCCGTACGACTTCGCCGTCGCAGTCCTTACCTTCGCGGCGGCGGGCATGGCCGGCATCCTGTCCCGGACCAGGCGGGCCTACGTTGCCGAGGTGGAAGGCCGCGCTGCCCTGGCCGAATCGGACCGGGACCGCGAGTCGTCGCGATCCGCCGCGATGGAGCGGGCCAGGATAGCGCGAGAACTGCACGATGTGGTGGCGCACCACGTCAGCTTGATGGCCGTCCAGGCGGAGGCGGCGGCTTCGCTGCTGCCCGGGCATCCCGCCGAGGCCAGGCACTCGGTGGAGATCATCGGGGAAACGGCCCGGCAGGCGCTGACCGAGCTGCGCCGCCTCCTTGGCGTGCTGCGCGGTCCGGCCGAGCAGCTGGAGACGGAGCCATCGCCGTCACTGGGGGAACTCAGCGCAGTGCTGGAGAAGGTGCGCTGCGCCGGCCTGCCGGTCGAATTCCGCGTCGAGGGCACGCCATGCCAGCTGGCTCCCGGCATCGACGTGACGGCCTACCGGATCGTGCAAGAAGCCCTGACCAACACGATGCGGCATGCCCCGGACGCCCAGGCCACCGTGACCCTGTCGTACGAACCCGGCTACATCACGGTATCGGTCTCGGACTCCGGGTCCGCGGACGCAGCACGGCCGGCGGGCGCGGATACCTGGCCGGCAAGCAGCACCCGGCCCGGCGACGGGATCCGGCACGCCAACGGGGCGTTGCCCGGCAAGGCAGGCCCGCCGGGCTGGCGGCGCCCGCCCGGCGACATGGCCCGGCTCGGCCCGGGCGGCTTCGGTCTCGCCGGGATCGCCGAGCGAGTCGCCTCCTGCGGCGGCAACCTGGCCACCGGCCCGACTGGGACCGGCGGCTTCGCCGTCAGCGCCAGGCTGCCGTCCCGGTGAGCCGCAGCGGTGGGCCCGCACAGTGAGCCTGAGCAGCACGAGGCCAGTGAGCCGCGAGCCAGCGGGAATCCGATGACCGCCGTCCCGCCGGATCCGATCCGCGTCCTGGTCGTCGATGACCAGGAGCTGGTCAGGTCGGGATTCTGCGTCATCCTCGAAGCTGCCGACGGCATCACTGTCGTCGGCGAGGCGGCCGACGGCGCCCAGGCGGTAGCGGCGGTGGCGGCCAGCACGCCGGACGTGGTGCTGATGGACGTGCGGATGCCCGAGATGGACGGGCTCCAGGCGACCCGGCTGATCACCAGCGCGGGCGCCGGCCCCAAGGTTGTGATGCTGACCACCTTCGACCTTGATGACTACGTCTACGAGGCGCTGCGGGCCGGCGCCTGCGGGTTCCTGCTGAAGGACGCGCCGCGGCATGACCTGATCGCCGCCGTCCGGGCAGCTGCGGCCGGCAACGCCCTGCTCGCACCGTCGGTCACCCGCCGCCTGATCGAGACGTTCGCCCGCCGGCC
>DATGVY010000185.1:0-6682 GCA_035299845.1 Streptosporangiaceae bacterium | reverse complement strand
GCCCGAGCCCGGCCTCTCACGACCCGCGCACCGGCATACCGCCGATCGGCAGGCAGCCGACACGCCCCGTCCGCGCAGGCGGCGAGAATGTCACAGCCAAATGTGAACATGGACCCTGATGAAATGTGAAGACCTCCGGGTGCGCCGCCAGGGACTCGAACCCCGAACCCGCAGATTAAGAGTCTGCTGCTCTAACCAGTTGAGCTAGCGGCGCGTGTGCCGGCTCATGCTATGACGTGCCGGGCGGTACGGCAAACCAGGAGACCGGCTGCCGCGTGGTGCCGCCCGCTACCGGGTCGTACCGGGACATCCGAGCAAACATGACCGCGGCCGATCTTGGGACCGGTGCGCCCCAGTCGCGCCGTCAGAGCTGGATCGACGGCCCAGAGCTCGCGGGAAGCAGCGAGTACGTTCCGTAATTGCCGCTGCTGGCGCACATGCTGGGTAGATCCGTTCCCGGCATCCAGGACGGCGCGAAGCTCATGGCGGATCGCAAGAATCAGGTGCTCGAGCGTCTGGGTGAGGCGGCTTGGCCGGAGGCACGCTGCCGCACATAGCGATTGACCTCTGACAGGATGGGCCGCGCGGCGAGGTGCCTGCCGTGTGGCAGGTCCTTTTCCGCGCGGCCTTCCTCCGAACCACGCGGGCGCCTTTTAGCGCACGTGGCTCTCTGGTGACTTACGCCGTGCTGTGGGCGGGGTGCCCGTGGATGACGTCGTGGCAGGATGGGCAGACCGTGAGGGTCTTGCGCCGCATCTGTGCCATTTTCGCCGCCCAGGCGGGCTGGCCTGGTCCGGGTTCCCCGAGGCTGGCGAGCTTGCGGACCTGGTGCACCAGCACCTTGCCCGCCTCCCCGCACAGCTCACATCGCCGTTTCAGGAGCCGGTGGATCAGTTCCTTCCGCGGGCAGGGGACCGGCCTGGGCACGTGGTCGTGCAGTACCGCGTTTTTCTTCCGCAGGAGCGGGATCCCGCCGAACCGGGCTACCAGGTCCGGCTTGCCGTCACGCTGGATCCTGGCTTCGAAGCAGGTACGCAGCCCGCAGGGTGCCTGGATCTTGGCTTTGTGCTTGGCCGCGATCTTCGACACCGTGGACTTGTGCTTGGCAGCCAGGGTTTTCAGCATGGATGTCTCGGCGTCCCAGCGCAGCGCGCCGAGCCGCCAGACGTCGCTGGCGAGCTGGTAGTAGCCGACGATGCCCCGGTATTCAGCCGCGTATGCCTGGATGATGTCGTAGTCGTCCAGGTTCTGCATGGCGGGCCGGTGCCAGGGTTTGCCGTGGCGCCGGTAGGGGGCTCGTTTCGCCTTGATCACATCGAGTGGCACGCGCAGCGCGATGACCCCGTTGGCCGCACGGCGGCCCCCGGTGATCTTACGGTCGGCGTGCTGGACGATGATCTCGTAGCCGAGGTACCGGGCCGCCCGGGTGCGGGCATGGGTGATCAGCGTCTTATCCGGGTTGAGTTCGAGTGCGAGTTCGCCGCGCAGGAACCGTGCCAGCTGATCTTTGATTTCCTCGGCTTCGGCTTTTGGTCCGGTGAACCCCAGGAGATGATCGTCGGCTTATGCCGAACTCCGGATTATGCCGGCGTCGAGTGAGTTTTCCCTGGTCAAAAGCGGTCGTTCCTCTTACGGGATCGGCATAATCCTGCGGGTCCGCCAGCGGCCTGGCTTCCTGGTTCGTGTCAGTGATTCCTCCGGACAGGAAGACGATCATGGAGACGAACACAGCTCCCGGCGGCGTTCAGCCGGCCGGGGACAGCACGGCGCTTCTGGCGGAGTTCGGCAGGTGGCTGGGCCGGGAACGGGGCCTGTCGCTGGTGTCGGTGCAGTGCTATTCCAAGCAGTCGAAGGCGTTCCTGACCTGGATCGGCGGGGCCGGGGCGGTCAGCGGCCTGGACGCGGGCAAGGTGACCGCGTTCATGGTGGACTGGACGGCGGGACGCAACACGTGGACGGCGAAGGCGATGGTGACGTCGCTGCGGGCGTTCCTGCGGTTCGCCCACGCCACCGGCCGGACGGCCGTCCCGCTGGCGGGAGCGGTTCCCTCGGTCGCGTCGTGGCGGATGTCCTCGCTGCCCCGCGGCATGAAGGCCGCGGAGATCGACCGGCTGCTGGCCGGCTGCGACCGGGACACGGCGATGGGCCTGCGGGACTACGCGATCTTGTCGCTGCTGGCCCGGCTGGGCCTGCGAGGAGCCGAGGCCGCCGGGCTCCAGCTCGGCGACATCGACTGGCGGGCCGGCGAGATCACGGTCACCGGCAAGGGCAGCCGGACCGAGCGGCTCCCGCTGCCGGCCCCGGCCGGGGAGGCCCTGGCCGCCTGGCTGAAGGACGGCCGGCCGTCCTGCGAGCCGCGGTCGGTGTTCGTGACGATCCGGCGGCCCCACCGGCCCATGACGCCGGAGCTGGTCCGGGTCATCATGGCCAGGGCCTGCGAGCAGGCCGGCCTGGAGCGGACGGGAGCTCACCGCCTGCGGCACTCCCTGGCGACCGGGATGCTGCGGGCCGGGGCCTCGCTGCCCGAGGTCGGGCAGGTGCTCCGCCACCGCAGCATGCTGTCCACCTCGATTTATGCCAAGGTCGACCAGAACGCGCTGCGCCCGCTGGCGCGGCCCTGGCCGGGGAGCGCGGCATGAGCGGGCTAAGGACCCGGGCCGAGGAGTACCTGGCGATGCGCAGGGCCCTGGGGTTCAAGCTGACCAGCCACGGGTCGCGGCTGATGAGCTTCATCCGCTTCTGCGAGGACCGCGGCGCCACGACGGTGACCACGGACCTGGCGGTGGAGTGGGCGACCTCGACCCCCAGCGACCACGAGGCCTACCAGGCCCGCCGGCTCGACATCGTGCGGATCTTCGCCCGCCACCTGCAGCCCCTGGACCCCGCCACCGAGGTCCCGCCCGAGGACGTGCTGGACCGCCGCCAGTGGCGGATCCCGCCCTACCTCTACTCCCCGCAGGAGGTCACCGCCCTGATGACCGCGGCCCGGACGCTCCGGCCCGCGTTCCGGGCAAAGACCTGGCGGACGCTCATCGGCCTGCTGGCCGTGACCGGCATGCGGCAGGGCGAGGCCTGCCGGCTCGCCCGGGGCGACGTCGACCTGAACGCCGAGACGGTCACGATCGCGGACTCCAAGTTCGGCAAGTCCCGCATGGTGTTCCTCCACCCGACCGCGGCCGCCGCCCTGCGCGCCTATGACCGGGCCCGCGACGAGGCGTTCCCCGAGGCGGCGGCGGGCACGTTCCTGGTCAACAGCCGGGGCGGGCCGCTGGACAGCCACAACACCTCCAAGACGTTCGCCGTGCTCGTCACGACGACCGGCATCAAGGCCCCGCCCGGGCAGCGGGCCCCGCGACTGCACGACCTGCGGCACATGTTCACGGTCTCGACGCTCCTGGACTGGTACCGCGACGGCGGCGGCGTCCAGGCCCGCCTCCCGGTCCTGTCCACCTGGCTAGGCCATGTCGACCCGAAGTCCACCTATTACTACCTCTCGGCCGTCCCGGAGCTCCTCGCCCTGGCCGCCGCCCGGCTGGAGCCCGCCGGCCGGGACGACGAGCGGGAGGCATCATGACAGACCTGGCTCCCGTCCTGCAGGGGTTCTTCACCGACCGGCTCGCCCGGCAGAAGAAGGCCAGCCCCAACACCGTCGCGGCCTACCGCGACACCTTCCGGCTCCTGCTCGCCTTCGCCCGCGACCAGGCCGGCAAGCCGCCCGTCCAGCTCAGCCTCGCCGACCTGGACGCCACCCTGGCCGGCGCGTTCCTGCAGCACCTCGAAGACCAGCGGGGCAACGGCAGCGCCACCCGCAACGCCCGCCTGGCCGCGATCCACTCGCTGTTCAAGTACGCGGCCCCGAAGGCACCCGAGCACGCAGCCGTGATCAGCCAGGTCCTGGCGATCCCGCCACGACGGCGCGAGCGGGCGATCGTCAGCTACCTCACCGCCGAGGAGATCGACGCGCTGGTCGCGGCCCCCGGCCGCGAGACCTGGCACGGCCGCCGCGACCGGGCCCTGCTCCTGCTCGACGTCCAGGCCGGCCTGCGGGTCTCCGAGCTCACCGGCCTCAAGCGCCAGCACATCCACCTCGGGGCCGGGCCGCACGTCCGCTGCCACGGCAAGGGCCGCAAGGACCGGGCTACCCCCCTCACCGCCCAGACCGTCAAGGTGATGCGAACCTGGCTCGCCGAGCTCAGCCCCGACCCCGCCGGCCCGCTGTTCCCCACCCAGCCCGGCGGGCGCCTGTCCCGCGACGCCGTCGAGCGCCTCGTCGCCAGGCACGCCGCCACCGCCGCGGGCACCTGCCCGTCGATCGGGGACAAGCACGTCACCCCGCACACGCTGCGGCACTCCGCAGCCATGACCCTGCTGAAGGCCGGCGTCGACACGTCGGTCATCGCCCTTTGGCTAGGGCACGAAGGGACCGAAACCACCCAGATCTACCTTCACGCTGACATGTCCATCAAGGAGCAGGCCCTCGCCCGCGTCCAGCAACCCGGCACCAGCCCCGGCCGCTACCGGGCGCCAGACAGCCTGCTCGCGTTCCTCGACAACCTCTAGCCGCCGCCAGCACCCGCCGGGTTATGCCGATCAGGAAGCGATGGCCTGCCCGCCAGGCAGGCCCTCCAGCAGTCCGGTCGGCATAACCCGGATGTCGGCATAAGCCGACTTATGCCGACGTCGGCATAAATCTGCATATCTAGTGAGCGCCGGGCTGCCGGCCTCAAACTCCCCGGCGTGGGAGCCTGTCCGGTACCGGACGCCTGCGGCCTCCTCCAGCCCGTGCAATGCGATATTCAACAGCAAAGGTGAAATCACGCCGCCCTGCGGAGTTCCCTCCTCAGTGGGCGAGTACCCTTTCCCGGCCTCGAAAATCCCTGCCCTCAGCCAGCCTGCGATCATTCCCCTCGCGGGGAAGCCGCCGATAGCCTTGAGCAGGTGCCCGTGGCCGATTTTGTCGAATGCGCCCGCCAGGTCGGCATCTAGAATCCACACCCGTTTGCCTTTCCCGCACAGGGTGTTAAACAATGATCCTATCGCGTCGTGGCAGCCGCGGCCCGGCCGGAACCCGTAAGATCTGGGTTCGAACCGGGCCTCCCACTCGGGTTCCAGCGCGTTACGGACCCGAGCCTGGTGGCATCTGTCCAGGATAACCGGAATTCCGAGCGGCCGCATTTTTGTCTTATCACTGGCTTTCGGGATATACACCCGCCGGACCGGGGAAGGCTGATGCGAGCCCGTCGTGGCGTGCACCCGCACCGCCATCTCGGCCCGTGCCTGGCTGGTCAGCGCGACCAGCCCATCGATCCCCGCGGTCTTGCGGCCCGTATTGCGCTGCGTGACCTGGCGCACGCTTACCAGCGTGTTATGCCAGCTGCGCAGCATCAGCTTCTGCAGGTCCACAGCCGTGGCCATGTCCCTTTCCTGCACCGCCTTGAAGATCCTGCCTCGCAGCCGCCGTACCTCCTCCTCGCAGCGCCGCCAGTCCACATGTTCCCAGGCGTCGCCATCGAAAGCCGGGAATACCGGCCGGGGGTCCTCCGGTCCGTTCACCGAGGTGTCCAACTTATCCTTTGGTTCCGGCATTTGCTTCCGTTTCGCCTCAAAGGCTCACCTGCCCATGTCAGCGTCCTTTCGGACCCGGGCACGGCCCGGTATCCGGCCAGTTATGCAAAGACCATCCGGGAGGAGCTCCCGGTCCTGCGGCCCCTGATTTCCTGTTGCCTTTCGGCTACCGGCATCCGCTTCTTGAGCACCCTGTCCTGCCAGGGAATTCAGCCCCCCTTACGGTCGGCTTACCGCACCGCCTGCGCATACCCGCGCCTGAGATGCAGACCCATAGCAGGGTTTCCACGTTCCGCACGCGTGAGACCCAGACCGGGCCGGGCGCTCTCTGTACCCCGGGGACAGCGGTGCTCACCGGCCACGCTCCATCCACGGCCGCCGCCTGCCGCCTCTCAACGGCTGGTCCCTGCCACCCCGGCGACACAACCCAGCCCGGAGCGTGAACTTGACGAGGCATCAGCAAGAGTTTCCTGGTAGTCGCCCTATACCGGTCCTTCCCCTTACCTGTGGCCACCATGGCTGGAGCAGCGGCCCTCGGGCTTTCCCGTGAGCTCCGCACCCGACCGGTCAGGAACCAGCCACGCACGTCACGGCGGGGACAGGTCGAGCACAACCTGTAGCTATGTCTCCGGCATCAGCCAGACCTCCTCGACTAGCTGCCGGGTAGCCCCGGTGCATTGCTGCACCGAGGCCCCCTCAGGACCGCGCATGCGCGTTCCCGCGCACGCGGCCCAGGCAAGCCGCTGGGGCGGTTCAGGTGCTCTGCGGCAGCACGGTGTTTCCTGCTGACCGGGGCGGATGCTTGCTCCGGTGGCAGGTGGCGTGTACGAGGTGTGTTCGCTTGCTGCGTGCGGCGCTGGGCGTGTCGTGGTGGACCAGGTAGTCCGCCTTGATCGCCTGTTTGGTGACCCACAGGAGCCAGTGTTCCCAGCCCCGGGGGGACTGGGGGGGCTGGTCGGGGGTCAGCAGGTTTTCCCCGCAGAGGCTGCACCGCCCGTCCTGCCTGGTGAGCAGGCGGATGGTGTAGGAGTCCAGCGGGGGTTTTATCTTGCGTCGGCGGTGCGCCCAGTAATCGGCCAGGGCGGGGTCATCGGGTGATGCCCCGCCTTTGACCAGG
>DATGVY010000184.1:0-6043 GCA_035299845.1 Streptosporangiaceae bacterium | reverse complement strand
AGATCACGCAGCCTGCGGCGCGCAGCACCGAGATCATCTCGCCGGCCGTCAGCTCAGCGCGCCAGCCGGGGATCGACTCCAGCTTGTCAAGGGTGCCGCCGGTGTGGCCGAGGCCGCGGCCGGACAGTTGCGGCACGGCTGCCCCGCAGCTCGCCACGAGCGGGGCGAGCACCAGGGAGACCTTGTCGCCGACGCCGCCAGTCGAGTGCTTGTCGACGGTGGGCGCGGGCACGCCGCTCAGGTCGAGCCGCTCACCCGACTCGATCATGGCCTCAGTCCAGGTACGCAGCTCGGCCGGATCGAGGCCGCGGAAGCAGATGGCCATCAGCAGGGCCGACATCTGCTCATCGGCCACGACGCCGCTCGTGTAGGCATCGATCAGCCAGCGAATCTCGCCGTCGGCGAGCCGCCGTCCATCTCGCTTGGCCCGGATCAGCTCCACCACGTCAGGCATCGGCCGCCCGCCTTCCGGCCAGGTCGGTGCTGCTGAACGAGGCAGGGAGCAGCAGCCCAAGCTCGGTGGGGCCGGTGGCGGTCTCCACCAGCAGCCCGTCCCCGCCCGCCTCGAGCAGCAGCTGGCGGCACCGGCCGCAGGGCAGCAGCGGCTCGCCGTCCCCAGCCACCACGCTCACCGCGATGAGCGTGCCGCCACCCGATGCGTGCAGCGCGGACACCAGCCCGCATTCGGCGCAGAGGGTGAGGCCGTAGGAGGCGTTCTCCACGTTGCAGCCCGTCACGATCCGGCCATCCGAGGCCTGGCCGGCCGCGCCCACCTGCAGCCGCGAGTACGGGGCGTAGGCGCCACGCGCCGCCGCGGTCGCCGCGGCGCGCAGCGCTGTCCAGTCGATCGTCATTCGGGCCTCCAGAGTGCTGAAAGAGGAACGCGGACCAGGCCTGGCGGCGCGATCGGGGAACCAGGACGACACCGCCAGGCACCCGGCGCCGAGCCCCCGGACCAGGCCGCCAGGCTCCCGGCCAGAGAAACCCCGGACCAGGCTGCGGGGCACCCAGTACCCGACCTTCCCGCCTCCCATCCGGCGGCTTACGATCTTAAGGGTCTCGATTCGGCAACAGCCCAGTCCGGACAGCACTTTCATGCTTCACGGACGGGGGCATCGGGGGCTAGCCTTCGGGAAATCCAGGGGGGGCTTCGGGACTTCCTTGCCCTGGCCGGCTGGGGCCGCGCGATCGAGCCGGCGGCCCTTCCGGGCGGCCGTCGGCCGCCCCTGGCAAAGGAGGTAACCGTGAGAGGCAAATTCGGGATCGTCGCTGGGATCAGCGCCGTCTCCCTGCTCGCCGCGGCATGCGGCTCAAGTTCGTCAAGCACCAGCCCGTCCACCAGCGCATCGAGCAGCGCGCCGGCCGCGGCGGGCAAGTTCAAGGCGTGCATGGTGACCGACACCGGCGGCATCAATGACAAGTCGTTCAACCAGTCGTCCTACGCCGGGGTCCTGGCGGCGGCGAAGGCCAACAGCAACATCACTCCCAGTTACCTGCAGTCAACATCGACCTCCGACTACGCCGCCAACATCAGCGCGTTCCTCGCACAGAAATGCGGGATCATCGTCACCGTCGGCTTCCTGATGGGCGGGGCGACCCAAACCGCCGCCAAAGCCAACCCCAGCCAGAAGTTCGCGATTGTCGACTTCAGCTACAGCCCGGCGCTGAACAATGTGGATGCCCTGCTTTTCAACACGCTGCAGGACGGATTCCTCGGCGGCTACCTCGCCGCCGGGATGACGAAGACCGGCAAGGTGGCGACATTCGGCGGGCAGAAGCTGTCCACCGTGACGATCTACATGGACGGCTTCTATGACGGCGTCCAGTACTACAACAAGAAGCACCACAAGAGCGTGACTGTCCTCGGCTGGAACGAGAAGACCCAGAACGGGAGCTTCACCAACAGCTTCACCAACCTCACGGCGGGCCAGCAGATCGCCAACACGTTCATCACCGAGGGTGCCGACATAATCTTCCCGGTCGCGGGCGGCGTCGGGCTGGGTGCCGCGAAGGCCGTCCAGACAGCGGACAAGGCCGGCGGGCACGTGAACATGATGTGGGTGGACGTCGACGGGTGCATCAGCGCTGCTACCTACTGCCCGTACTTCATCACCAGCGTGGAGAAGGGCATCACGACGGCAGTGAAGACCGCTGTCCTCGCCGCAGCCGGCGGCACGTTCAAGGGCGGCAACTACATCGGCACCCTGAGCAACGGCGGAGTGGGGCTCGCCCCGTACCACGACTTCGCCAGCAAGGTGCCTGCCGCCCTGCAGGCCGAACTCGCGACGATCAAGACGGACATCGAGAACGGCACCATCAAGCCGGCCACCAAGAGCCCGGTGTAGTCCGCCGGCCTGACCCTGGCGGGCTGCGCAGCCTGCCAGGGTCAGGCCGGACCAGGCTCAGGCTGGACCCGTCGGGCGCGGCCGTCGCGCAGGGACCACCGGGGAAGGAGGCTGCGGGTGAAGCTGGAGCTTAAGGGCATCACCAAGCGCTTCGGCAGCCTCGTGGCCAACGACCACATCGACCTCACCGTCCAGCCAGGCGAGATACGCGCACTGCTCGGCGAGAACGGCGCCGGGAAGACGACGCTGATGAACGTGCTCTACGGGCTGACGCATCCCGACCAGGGCCAGATCCTGCTGGACGGCCGGGAAGTGGTGTTCCGCTCGCCGAGGGACGCGATCCGGGCCGGCATCGGCATGGTGCACCAGCACTTCATGCTGGTGCCAGTGTTCACGGTGGCGGAGAACGTCACGCTGGGCGTGGAGCGCACCCGGGGTCTTGGACTGCTCGACCGGCGGCGCGCGCGGCGCGACGTTCTCGAACTGTCCGGACGCTACGGCCTGAACGTGGATCCGGATGCCTATGTCGAGGACCTCCCCGTCGGCATCCAGCAACGGGTGGAAATCGTCAAGGCGCTACTGCGCGAGGCCAGCGTGCTCATACTCGACGAGCCGACCTCAGTTCTCACGCCGGGCGAGACCGATGACCTGTTCCGGGTCGTGCGGCAGCTCAGGGAAGGCGGCCGGTCCATCGTCTTCATCTCGCACAAGCTCAAAGAGGTCCAGGCGATAGCCGATACGATCACGGTCATCCGCCGGGGACGGGTCATCGGTGACCGCCCCCCGACCGCCACAGACACCGAGCTTGCCGCTCTGATGGTGGGTCGGCCGGTAGAGCTCAAGGTCAGTAAGGCAACGGCCCGCCCGGGTGACGTCGTGCTCGACGTCCGCGGCGTCACCGCCGCTGACTATCATGGGAATGCCGTGCTGCACGACGTCTCGTTCCAGGTGCAGGCGGGCGAGATCCTCGGTGTGGCCGGCGTGCAGGGCAACGGCCAGACGGAGCTCTGCGAGGTGCTCATGGGCCTGCGGCCCGCTGCGGCCGGCGCCGTAAACCTCGGCGGCAAGGACGTGACGGACGCCACGCCGCGGGACCGGCTGCGGGCCGGTGTCGGATATGTGCCCGAGGACCGGCAGGAGGATGGCCTGGTCTCGGACTTCTCGGTGGCGGACAACCTGATCCTGGACGTTTACGATCGGCCGCCGTTCGCCTCGGGTATCGCGCTTGACCTTGATGCGATACGAGCCAGTGCGGTAAGCCGGGTTGCCGAGTTCGATGTCAGGACAACGTCGACGGCAACGCCGGTCGGCACGCTGTCCGGCGGCAACCAGCAGAAGGTCATCGTGGCCCGCGAGATGAGCCGGGATGTGCGGCTGCTGCTCGCCAGCCAGCCCACCCGCGGTCTCGATGTCGGGTCGATCGAGTTCGTGCACCGTCGCATCGTCGAGGAGCGCGACAAGGGCGTCGCTGTCCTCATCGTCTCGTCGGAATTGGACGAGATCTATGCGCTCGCCGACCGCATCGCCATCATGTATGAGGGAAGGATCGTGGCGTTCCGGCCTCCGTCCGTTCCGGTTGAAGAGCTGGGCCTGCTGATGGCGGGCGCGGGTGCGGGCGCAGATGGCGGCGAAGTTCCGCGGAGTCCCGAGACCGCTACGGACGTTCGCCCAGGGCCCGACGGCGCCGCGTCCCATCCGGGTGCTGGCCCGGCCGGGCCAGCCGAGCCGACCACGGGGCCACCATGACCGAGCAGACACCAGCCCCGGGCCAGGCCCCCGTGCCGTCTGGCGAACCCGAGGACGGCCTGGCCGCGGCGGCGCGCCAACCGCCGACGGGAATCGGCACCGGACTGCGCGGCAGAGCGATCATCGACGCGATCGTCGAAGGCAGTCCCGCGGTCGTCACCTTCCTGGCCATCGTCGCGGCCCTGGTGCTCGGCGGCCTGCTCATCGCGTTCAGCGATACGACGGTCCTGCACGCCTGGAGCCAGCTGTTCGCTGCCCCGGGCAACGCGATCGCGCAGGCATGGGATGCGATCTCGGCTTCCTATTCCGCCATGTTCGAAGGCGCTATCTTCAGCCCTTCCGCGATCGGCGCGGCCTTCCACGGCGGCTCGGTGGCCGCCATCTTCTATCCGCTCTCGCAGACCGCTTCGGATGCGACCCCGCTGATCCTGACCGGATTGTCGGTCGCGATCGCCTTCCGGGCCGGCCTGTTCAACATCGGCGCGGCCGGCCAGTGGATCGGCGGCGCGATCGTCGCGACCTATCTCGGCTTCGCGGTCAGCATGCCGCCTGTCCTGCACGTCATCGTCTGCCTCATCGGCGGATTCGCCGGCGGTTCCGTGATCGGCTGGCTGGTGGGCGAGCTGAAGGCACGAACCGGTGCGCACGAAGTGATCGTCACGATCATGCTCAACTACGTGATGTACGGCCTGCTGTCGTACCTGCTCGGCACGCCCACCGCACTACAGGCCCCGGGCCAGGCCAACCTGATCAGCCCGAACATCGCCGCCAACGCCCAGCTGCCGCATGTGGGAGGACCGCCTCCGCAGGTCGACGCCGGCTTCCTCGTGGCGCTGGCCGCGGCCGCCGCCGTGGGGTGGCTGCTGTCCCGCAGCACTATCGGGTTCCAGTTCCGCACTGTAGGCGCGAATCCGAGCGCGGCACGCAGTGCCGGGATGAGCGTCGGGCGCGCCTGGGCACTGGTCATGCTGTTCGCAGGCGGGCTGGCAGGCCTGAGCGGCGCCTCGGTCATCCAGGGCAGCGCGCTGCACGCCCTCACCTTCAACAGCTACGGGACGTACGGCTTCGACGGCATCACCGTCGCGCTGCTGGGGAGAGCCAGGCCGGGCGGCGTAGTGCTCGCGGCGCTGCTGTTCGGCGCCTTGCACTCCGGCGGGACCGCGATGCAGGCGGCCACCCAGGTCCCGACGGACATCGTCCAGGTGCTGCAGGGGCTCATCGTGCTGTTCGTGGCCGCCCCGCCGCTGATCCGCGCGGTGTTCCGGCTGCGCAAGGCATCCGGTGGCATGGGGGCTGTGGCCAAGGGATGGAACGCATGACATCCCTGGCCGCGGCCGTCCGCGTACCGCTGACCGTCAACCGCCGGCTCGTGGCGGCCGGCACCTTCATCCTGTTCGGGCTGATCGACATTCTGTTGTTCGGACTCTTCGCGCATAAGGGTGACGCCACTTTCGCGCTCTCGCTGCCCAGCGCGTCCTTCCAGGTGCCCAGCATCCACGCGCCGGCCGCCCCGGTTGCCTACGTGCTCGGCGCGGCTTCGGTCGCCACCGGAGTCTGGCGGGCCTTCGCCGACCCTGGACAGCGCGCCAGGCGGATCAGCATCGCCGTCGTCCTGCTGTTCTTCGTCGTCTCGCTGCTGTGCTGGGCGGACGCGGGGAGCATCATCCCGCTGAACATGGTCAGCCTGCTGCAGAACACCCTCAATGGCTCGATCCCGCTGATTCTCGGTGCCCTCTCCGGGTGTATGTGCGAGCGATCTGGTGTGATCAACATCGCCATCGAGGGCCAGCTGATACTCGGCGCATTCGCCGCGGCCGTGGTAGCCAGCGCGTTCGGCGTGCTCACGCTGGGACTGATCACCGGGTCGCTAGCCGGCGGCCTCCTTGGCGCAGTGCTCGCCGTCTTCGCGATCAGGTACCTGGTCGATCAGATCATTCTCGGGGTCGTGCTCA
>DATGVY010000183.1:0-3308 GCA_035299845.1 Streptosporangiaceae bacterium | reverse complement strand
GGGGTGGAGCTTTTGCAGCTGGCGCTCCAGGAATGCCTGGCGGTGCTGGGGTGATTCCCTGCGGGTGCGGAAGTCAGCGCCCGGCTCCTGGTAGGGCGTTCCGGCCTGGAGGACCTGGTAGGCGATCTTCAGCAGGGTGTGCGCGATCGCCGTGATCGCCTTCTTCTTCGCGCCCGGGTTCTTGTCCCCGCCGAAGCGGCGGACCAGCCGGCTGTACCTGGCCTGCAGCCGTCCCCGGACCCGGATCGCCGCCCAGGCGGCCTGGACCAGCATCGGCTTGATGTAGGTCCCGGCGTCACCGGTCCGGCCGTGCTTGCGCTTGCGGGCGCTGATGTTGTTGCCCGGGCACAAGGTGACCCAGGAGGCGAGTTTCTCGTGGCCGGGGAAGTACCGGTGCGGCGCGGGGCCGATCTCGCCCAGCCACGCCCAGGCCACCACGTCGCCGAAGCCGGGGATGGTCTTGAGCAGGTCCGCCTCGCGCTGCCAGCGGCCGGCCTTGCCCGCGATCCGCTGGCCGGGGTCATCGACAGCGGTGCCGAAGCCGGCGATGCGGTCCAGGTGCAGGCGGCACAGCAGCGCGTGATGCCCGGTGAACCGCCCGGCCAGCGCCTGCGACAGGTCGGCCAGCTTCCCGGCCGTCCGCATCCGGCCGATCGCCAGGTCGGCCAGCACCTGGCCGCGGCGTTCCCCGTCGATCAGCGCCTCGATCATCGCCGTGGCGGACTTGCCGGTAATATCGCTGGCAACCGAGCCGAGCTTAATGCCGGCCGATTCCAGCGCCTTGGCCAGCCGCTGGATCTCGGAAGTGCGGGCCTGCACCGTCTTCATCCGGTACCGGGTCAGGTCCCGCACCTCCTTCAGCTCCGGGGCCGGGATATAGGACCCGCGCAGCAGCCCGCACCCGGACAACTCCGCCAGCCGGGCGCAGTCCTTCGCGTCGGTCTTGTGCCCCTTCAGCGCCCGGGCGTGCGCCGGGTTGATCACCGCGATCTCCTCGAAGTCCTCCTCGGCCAGCGCGTAATACACCGGCTCGGTGCAGGCCCCGCTGGCCTCCATAACCACATGGCTCACCCCGCGCCGGCGCAGCCCGGCGGCCATGTGCTGGAGCACCCCGTAGAACGTCCGGAACTCCAGGATCTCCGTCTTGCGGGTCCACGGCTTGTCGCCCGGCGACCGGATCGCGACCTTGACCATGTCCTTGTGCACGTCGATTCCCGCGACGCGCTCGTGCAGCACCTTCATGCGCGGCCACCTCCTGCAGCGGCAACCCCCCGCCAACGGGACAGGCGCGCCGCCCGCCAGAGCCCCGGTCAGTACAGGAGACTGACACACGCGCACGCAGCAGCAACGGGGGTTACCCGGGAAGGGGCTCGGGCGCCAATCTAACTCACGGCCTCGAACGGTCCAAGCGCAAACGGCGACGACGAGCGGCACGTCAGCACAACTGTGCGCCTTCCGCCCTCCCGCCACTGCCCGATCACCGCAAAACCCCAGCCGCCAGCGACCCGCACCACGCCAGCAGCGGGAGGGACCCAGTTTTCGTGTCCCACGGCAGCGCCACGCAGTGGAGCATGATTTCTAACTCGCAAGACGTTCACGGCCATGGTCGAAGGAGTAGCCGCGCAGGCCGTCGGCGAGGGCCTGATGGACGCGGCGAGCTGGGCCGCCGGGATCCGGGACCTGCGGCGCGCTGCCGGAGGCGACGGAACGTTCTGCTATACCTTCTTCAAGGCCGTCGCACTGCGGTAAAGCCGACGCCAGAGTCGATAAATGCCCTAGTGGCTCCCCCGCTTGCCTGGTGACCCAGATCGCGCGGCACCAGGAACACGCTGTCATGCCGCGGTCTCACGCGCCGGTCACTCGAGCGGGGCGCCGCCGAAGCCGATCTCGTTGCCGTCGGGGTCGCGGTAGATCACCTTGCGCACCCCGTTCCCGTACGTCTCCTGCGAGGCGGGCTCGATTCCCCGGGCGCCGATGCTCTGGACCCGCTCATCGAGGTCGTCGACGAACACCGTGTGCAGTGCATGGCCGGCGCGCTCGGGCAGCTCCTCGATGTAGAGGTACCGGTGCTCGGCAAGCTCCCACACCGCCTCCGTCGCGTTCGGGAAGAACGCGGGTTCGGAGCCCAGCAGCCGCTCGTACCACATGAGCGCGCGCTGGTAGTCGCTCACCGCAAGCCCCGCGAAGAGGTCGACCGTCACGCGTTCACGCTAACCCCGCACCCGCGGCGCCCGCACGCGGAGAAGAACGGGAGCCTCCGCTCGGCGCCTGCGAGCACGACGTCGATGGTCCCCTCGGCGCCCCCGCCGCAGTCGCCGGCAACCTCGCCCCTGCGGGCCGCCGCGATGACCCCCCACCGGCGACGCGTCGGGGACGCGCGCTCATGCCGCATGTAGCGCGTCAGGTCAAGCATGATGCAGCCACTTGGCGGCCGGGTGCTGGATCGGCAAGCAGCTCGGCCAGCGATCGACGGTGACCTTCAGCAGACCGGTGACACTGGGCTGGACGGGTGGTCATCCTCGGGCTACGTCGATCGAACAGCATCACCCTGAGTGATGGGGCAGCCCGGGGAATACGCGCGCACTCCCGCCGTTCGGCGCGATCTCCCGGTCGGCTGCTTTCGGCTGCCGGCTCGCTCTTATGGATTGATCTGTGCAGCGGATAAGTTACAGCGGCTGTTCGCGGCGGTCGAGTACCTCGTAGTGCGCCGAGCGCCTGTCGAAGTCGGCGAGCACCGCCTGTGCCTGCGCCGGCACGTGTGCAGCTTCGTAGTCCTCGCCCATGAACCCCTTCACGCAGTCGAGGGTGTCGAACCACATGAGGGTCATGAACTCAACGTCGTGGTCTCGCTCACGCCGGACCAGGTCAATAGAGCGGAACCCTGGAATGCGTCGTGTTTCGATGCCAGGGATCACTTCTCCGCGCACAATGCGCTCGTACGCGTCGGCGTTGTCCTGCGTCGTCCAGCCTCGCCACACGCGGCAGATCATGAACAAGAGCTTATGCACGGCTCCATTCCGGTGACGCGACGGGCAGTCCCCGGCGCGGCGGGGCGCGAGCTTTGATCGCCGCCGTCCATGGCGCTCGGGGCCGCCGCCGCCCGGGCACACTCGCTCATGCCGCGGCTGAAGGCCTGCAGAAACCCGGACTGCCGCTGGGCCTTCTACGACCGCACCCAGAGTCGGGCAGGCGCCTGGTGCGACATGGCCACCTGCGGTAACCGCATCAAGAACCGCAGGCTCAGGCAGCGGCAGCGCTGACCAGGTCCCGTCAGCCGCGCCCAGGCTGTCACGACGCGGAAGTTCTGT
>DATGVY010000182.1:0-10510 GCA_035299845.1 Streptosporangiaceae bacterium | reverse complement strand
AGGCGGCGGGCGGCGAGGCGGCGGGCGGCAAGGCGGCGGGCGGTAGGCCTGCCAGCGCGTCAGCGGCTGCAGCGCCCGATCCGCGCCCGATTTCCGCAGTCATGAGATCGGCGACATCCCGGACCTCGAAGGCAATCGCCTCCAGCGTGGCCCGGACGAGATGCGCCCTCGTCGTTCCCCTGGTCAGGCCGAATACCGCGCCCCGCGCGTCCGGATCCCAGTCCGGCGCGCCCAGCCCGGTCAGCGCCGGGACGAACACCACCCCGCCTGAGTCAGGCACGGTCCGCGCGAGTGCTTCGCTCTGTGCCGCGTTGTCGAGCAGGCCGAGGCCGTCACGCAGCCACTGCACGGCGGCACCGGTCACGAATACCGATCCCTCGAGTGCGTAGGCCAGTGCGCCGGATGAGTCCATCCAGGCCACCGTGGATAGCAGCCCCGCCGCTGAGCGGACGATAGAGCCGCCAGTGGCAGACAGCACGAACGAGCCGGTGCCGTACGTGCACTTGATGTCCCCGGGCGCGAAGCATGCCTGGCCGAACAGCGCGGCCTGCTGGTCGCCGGCAATCCCGGCCACCGGCAGCGAGAGGCCAAGGAATGCGGCCGGGTCGGTGTGCCCGGCAACTCCGGACGACGGCACCACCTCGGGCAGGGCATGCGGCGGCACGCCGAATAGGTCGCATAGCTCCGCCGACCATTGCCCGGCCTCGATGTCGAAGAGCAGCGTGCGGGACGCGTTCGACGCGTCGGTTACATGCCGCCGCCCGCCGGTAAGCCGCGTTATCAGATAAGAATCCACGGTGCCGACGGCCAGCGATCCGTCGGCCACCCCGGCCCAGACGGCTGGCTCGTTCTCCGCCAGCCAGGTCAGCTTGGTAGCAGTGAAGTACGGGTCAAGGCGCAGGCCGGTCAGCGCAGCTACCCGCTCCTCGTGACCCTGGTCACGCAGCCGCGCGCACAAGTCGGCCGTTCGCCGGTCCTGCCAGACGATCGCGCGCCTGGGCGCCGCAAGCGTGGCCCGGTCCCAGATGACGGCGGTCTCCCGCTGATTCGTCACGCCGACGCAGGTCACCGTGGTCGCTCCGGCGAGCCCGACCGCCTGGGCGCAGGCCGCGATGGTGGCCTGCCAGATACTCTCGGGCAGGTGCTCGACCCATCCCGGCTCGGGGTAGTACTGCCGGAATTCCTGGTATCCGCGGCTCGCCACGACGCCGTCAGCGGTGACGACCAAGGCGGTGACGCCCGTCGTTCCCGCATCGATCGCGAGGATGCTCATGAGTACTAGTCTGGCGGGCGACAGAACACGAGAGGAGCCCTATGCGAGTCGGAGTCCTCACCGGCGGCGGCGACTGCCCCGGGCTGAACGCAGTGATCCGCGCTATCGTCCGCCGAGGTGCGAAAGAATTCGGCTATGAATTCATCGGGTTCCGCGACGGCTGGCGCGGCCCGCTCGAAGGCGACACCGTCCCGCTCGACGTTCAGGCCGTCCGCGGCATCCTGCCCCGCGGCGGGACAATCCTCGGCTCGTCACGAACCAATCCGCTGGCTGACAGCGCAGCCAGCGGCGGCCGCTCCGGCATCGCGCGGATCTCCGGCAACCTGGACAGCCTGGGCGTCGACGCGCTGATCGCGATCGGCGGCGAGGACACCCTCGGGGTCGCGACCCGGCTGCACGAAGAGGGTGTCAACGTCGTGGGCGTGCCCAAGACCATCGACAACGACCTCAGCGCCACTGACTACACATTCGGGTTCGATACCGCCGTGAACATCGCGATGGAGGCCATCGACCGGCTGCATACAACGGCGGAGAGCCATCACCGGGCGCTGATCGTCGAGGTCATGGGCCGTAATGCGGGCTGGATCGCCCTGCACGCAGGGCTGGCCGGCGGAGCGAATGTCATCCTGATCCCGGAGAGACGGTTCGACATCGAGAAGGTCTGCGCATACGTGGAGCACCGGTTCCAGACGCGTTACGCGCCGATCGTGGTGGTGGCCGAGGGCGCGCGCCCGGCTGACGCGGACGTCTCATCAGGCAGCCAGCAACTCGACGCCTTCGGGCATGTGCGGCTGGGCGGCATCGGGCAGATGCTGGCGGACGAGATCGAGAAGCGCACCGGCAAGGAAGCCCGATGCACGGTACTTGGGCACATCCAGCGCGGCGGCACGCCGACGGCCTTCGACCGGGTGCTGGCCACCCGCTTCGGCCTGCAGGCGATCGCAGCCGTGCACGACGGGGCGTTCGGCTCGATGGTCGCGCTGCGTGGCACCGAGATCGTGCGCGTGCCGCTGGCCGAGGCCACCAGCGAGCTGAAGGTCGTCCCGGCCGAACGGTATGACGAAGCCGAGGTCCTGTTCGGCTGACGCCTGCCGCGCCCGGCGCCCGGCCCGCTGCCCCGGCGGCTGCCCACCGGAGGCTCAGCGGACCGGAGGCTCAGCGGACCGCAGGCAGCGGACCGGAGGCTCCCGGACCGCAGGCACCAGGACCACAGGCTCCCGATCGCGGGCCCCGGTGCCTTTCGGGTGCACGCCCTAGGTTGTAACTGCCGGAGCTTTCAGTGCCAAGGAGGCCATTCGTGCCAGGTCTTGATCGCGGGGCAGCACTTGACTGGATCGCCCGCTGGGATACCCAGCAGCTTGGGTACCTGCCGGACCGGGAGGAGCGGTTCACCGCCCTGATCGACGCGGTGGAAGACGGCACCGGGATCCCGGATCCGCTTGTGCTCGACCTTGGCTGCGGGCCGGGATCGCTGGCAGTCCGGCTGCTTGACCGGCTGCCCGCGGCCACCGTCGTCGGCGTCGATGCGGACCCGCTGCTGCTGACGCTGGGCCGCATCGCCTGGCCAGGCCACGCTGGCCTGCGCTTCGCTGAAATCGACCTCCGCACGGCCGGCTGGGCGGCGGCGCTCGGCCTGGAGCGGCAGGCTGACGCCGCGGTGAGCACCACGGCGCTGCACTGGCTGCACCCGCCGGCGCTCGCGGCGATGTATGCCGAGCTTGGCACCGTGCTGCGGCCCGGCGGCCTGCTGCTGAACGGCGATCATTTCGCGGAAGATGACAAGGCCGCGCCTACCCTGGCCAGGCTCGGCCGGGCGCTAATCGAGCGGGAGGAGTCCAGGCGCTTCCCCGGCGGCCATCCGGAAACATGGAGCGGCTGGTGGGAGGCGGTCGCCGCCGAGCCAGCCCTGGCCGGCCAGGTCACTGCGCGGGCGAGCCGATTCATCGACAGCGGCCATCACGGCTCGCCGTCGGGACGACTCGCCACGCATGTCGACGCGCTTCGGGCTGCTGGCTTCACGGAAATCGGCACGCTCTGGCAGCGCGGCGAGAACCGCCTGCTCTGTGCTGTCATGGGCGGCTAGCCCGCCGCCGCCTGGGCTGCCACCGGCTGATGCTGGCTTTCACCAACCGGGCCAGGCTGGGTTATTTCGCCTTCCCGCACTTCCTGCTCCGGCGGCCGGGTCGCAAGGATAGAGCTTGGTACATGGAGCGGGAAAGCCCCGCCTAGCTGGCAGACTAAGGGAATGCCCGCATTGCCCCTGGCTGATCGCGTCACGCCGTCGCGGCCGACGGGCCTGCCCGAACCTTGCGTGCTGCTCAAGCTGGGCGAGATCGTGCTCAAGGGCAAGAACCGCCAGCAATTCGAGCGCCTGCTGCATGACAACATCAGGCGCGCGGTCCGCGATCTCGGCATCCCGCTGCAGCTGTGGCAGCGGGAAGGAGTGATCGTGCTGACCGTCGCGGCCCGCGGGACACTCCCCGGCAGAACGCCGGGCGGCGCGGCACCGGGCGGCGCGGCACCGGGCGGCGCGGCAGCAGGCGCACCGGACGCAGCGGTCGACCGGGCTGCCGCGGAAGCCGCAGTCGACTTGATTGCCGAACGCATGAGCACCGTGATGGGTATCGTCCGTGTCTGCCGTGCGGTGCGGGTCGCCAAGGACCCGGAGGCGGCGATCTCTGCCGCGGTGCAGCTGACCGCGGGCAGGCAGGGGACGTTCGCCGTGCGGGCCAGGCGCCGCGACAAGCGGTTCCCGGTCACCTCCGCGCAGCTCGCGCGGCTCATCGGCACCCGGATCCAGCAGGAGTACGGCTACCCGGTCAACCTGCGCCGGCCGGATACGACGGTCTTCGTCGAGGTCGATCAGTCCGAGGTATTCGTCTTCACGGAGGGGATGCCGGGCCAGGGCGGCCTGCCGGTGGGCATGAGCGGCCGCGCGCTGGTGCTCATGTCCGGCGGCATCGATTCGCCGGTGGCCGCCTACCGGATGATGCGCCGCGGGCTGCGCTGCACGTACCTGCACTTCTCTGGCATGCCGCTGACCGGTCCCGAGTCGGTGTACAAGGCCTACGGGCTGGTCCGCGAGCTGGACAAGTTCCAGGGCGGATCGCGGCTCTTCGTCGTCGCGTTCGGCAGGGCACAGCAGCGGCTCGCTTCCTCGGGGGCCGGCCGGCTCCAGATCATGGCCCAGCGCCGGCTGATGCTCAAGACCGGCGAGGTAATGGCACGGCGGCAGCGGGCCGCCGCGCTGGTCACCGGCGACTCACTCGGCCAGGTCAGCAGCCAGACGCTGACCAACATCACGGCCCTGGATGATGCCGTCACGCTGCCGATCCTGCGGCCGCTGATCGGCCTGGACAAGACCGAGATCGTGGCCGAGGCACGCCGCATCCGGACGCTGGGGATCTCAGAGCTGCCCGACCAGGACTGCTGCACCCTGCTGACCCCGCGCCAGGTGGAGACGCGGGCCAGGATCGAGGATCTGCGCCGGATCGAGGCGCGGCTCGATGCCGACGACCTGGCCGAGGAACTGGCGGCTGCCGCACAGGAACACACACCGGACCGGCACTGACTTTCATTTTTTACGGGCCGTCCCGCCCGGTCGCCTGCCCTGGCCCGGTCACCCTCGCTCCCCTTGTGGCAGGCTCGTCGACGGAGGTAACCAACGTGAAAATCGGATTGCAGATCCCTGACTTCACCGGACCAGGAGGGGCCCGGCTCGGCGCGGACCTGGCGACCGTCGCCAGGACCGCCGACGATGCCGGGTTCGAGTTCATCAGCGTGATGGATCACTTCTTTCAGATCGGCGTGGTGGGCCCGCCCGAGCACGACATGCTCGAGGCTTACACCACGCTGGGATACCTGGCCGGGGTCACGTCCAGGGCCAAGCTGGTCACCCTCGTAACCGGCGCCGTCTACCGGCACCCGGGAGTCCTGGCGAAGATCGTGACCACGCTCGACGTGCTGTCCGGCGGCCGGGCCTGGCTCGGCATCGGCGCGGCATGGAACGAAGAGGAGTCCAGGGGCCTGGGCATCCCGTTCCCGCCGGTCGCCGAGCGGTTCGAGCGGCTGGAGGAGACACTCCAGATTTGCCTGCAGATGTGGCGCGGCGACGAGTCCCCCTACCAGGGCAGGCACTACCAGCTTGAGCGGCCGCTGAACTACCCGAAGGCGATCTCCGCGCCGCACCCGCCGATCCTGATCGGCGGCTCCGGCGAGCGCAAGACCCTGCGGTTCGTCGCCCGCTACGCCCAGGCCTGCAACCTGTTCCCCGGCCCGGACCTGGCCCGCAAGCTCGACGTGCTGCGCGCGCACTGCGACGCTGAAGGACGCGACTACGACGAGATCGAGAAGACCTGCTACTTCACCTTCGACGTCGGAGAGAAGGGGTCCAGCGCCGGGCAGGTCGTCGACCAGCTCGGCAATCTCGCCGGGCTTGGCTTCCAGGCCGCGATCGGCGCGGTGGCCAATGTCTGGGACGTCACGCCGCTGGAAGTGATCGGCTCCGAGGTGATCCCGGCAGTCGCCGCGCTCTGAGCGGTTGCGGTGGACGCTGACCTGGCCGGCTCCTGAGCCGGCCTGCTCAAGCCGACGCGGCCCATCCGGTCCACCGGCGAACGGCGATCGCGATCACCGGGCCGGGCGGCGGCTGCTCCCGGTACTGCGGGTAGCGGCTGGCCAGCAGGCTGACCGGCCCGGCCAGCTGCGCCGGGTCGTCCAGGATGACCGCATCGCCGTCGGCGCGGACCCACCACAGCGAATCCCAGTCCTCGTCGTAGTGGTCGGCGAGCACGGCAACGCGGCCGTCGGCCCTGATGTTGGCAAGGCGCCGCAGGTCGCGTGTGGTCTTCGGTTTGGCGTCGACGACGCTGTAGAGCCAGTCACCATTGACGGCGAAAGTGACAGGGACGATATGTGGCCGGCCCTCCGTCGTGCTGGTCGCCAGCCTGGCGACCCTGGCCGAGCCAAGCAGCCGCCTTGCCGCATCCTCGGCGAGCCTGGGCATCAGGATCTGCGGCGGTCAGTCTGCGCCGGGCAAGCCAGCGTGACGGCCGTCACGCTGCTCACCGGCGACGCCGCGGTGGCCGGGCGCTGGCGGCCGCACCCGCCACGGCCGGGCCCGGCGCCTGGCTCAGCGTGCGGCCCATGAGCTGCGGCAGCATGGACATGACGGCGGCGAGTTCGCGGATATCCGCATCCACGAGGGCCTGGTCGCCGTCGCACAGCGCAGTGGCCGGCTCCGGGTGCACGTCCACGATGATCCCGTCTGCCCCGACCGCGACCGCCGCCCTGCTGAGCGGCAGGACCAGGTCCCGGCGGCCACCAGAATGCGACGGATCCACGATCACCGGGAGGTGCGAGAGCCGCTGCGCGACCGGGACGGCGCTGATGTCCAGGGTGTTGCGGGTCGCAGTCTCGAAGGTCCGGATGCCCCGCTCGCAGAGCACGATGTCGAGGTTGCCGCGCTGGGCAATGTACTCGGCTGCCATCAGCCACTCCTCGATGGTGGCGTTCATCCCGCGCTTGAGCAGCACCGGCTTCCCGGCCGAGCCGACCGCTTGCAGCAGCGTGAAGTTCTGCATGCTGCGGGTGCCGACCTGCAGCATGTCGGCGTATGAGCAGACCAGGTCAACGCTGGCCGGGTCGATGACCTCGGTCACGACCGGCAGCCCGGTCTCGGCCCGCACCTCGGCCAGGATGCGCAGGCCGGCCTCGCCCAGGCCCTGGAAGGCGTAGGGCGAAGTGCGCGGCTTGAACGCGCCGCCGCGCAGCATCGACGCGCCGGCCGCCTTGGCCATCCGGGCCGACGTCAGGGTCTGCTCCGGGGTTTCGACCGTGCACGGGCCGGCAATCACCGTCATCGTATCCGGGCCAATCGGGACGCCGCCTACCGTGATCACCGACCGGCTCGGATGATGTTCCCTGCTGACCAGCTTGTACGGGACGGAGATCCGCACGACGTCGCCGACGCCGTTCCTGCTGCGCAGGTTCAGCGCGCCGAACTGGTCGATGTCCCCGACGAGGCCGATGATCGTCCTGGAGACTCCCCGGCTCACGAATGCTTCCCCGCCGGCTGTACGCACCAGATCCACGACCGTGTCAACGTCTGCCTGCGTGGCCTCTGGGGCCATCACGACGACCATCCCACCACTCCCTGTCTCCAACAATGACGAAAGCCCCGGGCCGTTCCGGCCCGGGGCTTCCCTATGTCGCTCGCGTCAATGCAGCATCTGGCGGGCGACCGTCCGAAGGCCGGGCCGGTAGCCATAAAAGAACCAGTACTGATGACGCACGAGCGCAAGCCTAGCGCACGTCTGCTGCCGCAGGGCGACGGGTGCAGGTTCGGCTCAGATTGCGAGATGGCAAGATAGCCCCACCTGCCGGGTCGAGGGCCGGGGAGCCGCGCCCGATAACGGGCGCGAGGGCGGGAAGGAGCAGGTCAGCGGATGAGGCAGCCGGGGACAGGTGAACGGGCCATCCGCCCGGGTCATTCTGCGGGCGGCACAACCGGTCCGGGGCAGGTTCCGGACAAGACGCCGGAGGGAAGGCTGCCCCCCGGTCAGCACATCCCGGCCAGCTGGCCGGTCCTGCACTACGGGCGGGTGCCCGTCTTTCACCCCGGCAGCTGGGACCTCCGGGTGTTCGGCGCGACGGAGAACGGACGCGACCAGCGGTGGGGCTGGGAGGAATTCGGGGCACTGCCCCGGTGCCTGGTCAATGCGGACTTTCATTGCGTGACCAAGTTCAGCATCCCGGACATTGCCTGGGAAGGCGTGCCCGCGGCCGCAGTCCTGCAGGCGGTGCCGCCAGCGGCGACGGTCACTCATGTCATGGTGTGGGCCGACTTCGGCTACAGCGCCAACGTGCGCATCGCCGATTTCGCGGCTGATGACACGCTGCTCGCCACCCGTTGCAATGGAGCAGAGCTCACTTCTGAGCACGGCTACCCGGTCCGGCTGGTCGTGCCCGGCCTGTACGGCTGGAAGAGCGTCAAGTGGGTCAGGGCGGCGGAGTACCTGACCAGGGACCGGCGCGGCTTCTGGGAGGAGCGGGGCTATCACAACACGGCCGACCCGTGGCGCGAGCAGCGGTACTCCTACCAGGAGCGGCCCGGCGAGGGCCCGCCGCTCTGACGCCGGGCCAGCTAGCGGCGATTAGCGCCCGGCCGTCGTGGCCGAGTCCGGACCGCCCGCGCATCGGCCTGCCCGACCACCGCCATCCGGTCGAGGCGCCGGGCCAGGGACATCACGGATTGCCAGGCCAGCTTTCGGGCGGGCCAGGCCAAGCTTGCCGTACGCCAAGTTACGCCGTGATCCAGCACCGCACCGGAGGCCGCTCCGTGGTTCGCGCCGTTCGCGTCAGGGACAGTCCCGCAGGCGGCGCAGGGTATCGACGTCCTTTGCATGGCCGCCCTCGCCCCCGGGCGTCTCGACGACGAACGGCACGCCGGCGGTCACCGGGTGGCGCAGCAGGCGGCCGAACGCGGCTGTCCCGGGTCGCAGAGACGCTGGACACAGCAGTCCTGCCATGCGCGCTGGTCACAGATGTTGCGCCGGTGAGGTCCGGCCTCGCCCGGCGGGGCCGGGGGCAGACGGGCGGACGGTAGCAGCCAGTGCTGGCCGGATGAGGCGGCAAGCGGTCAGCGTGTTCCTTACGGCAGGCCGCCGAATCCCACGAAGATCGTGATTGTGCTGCCCTGCGCTGCCTGCCCGGCGGGGTCGTAGGTGAACACCTGCTGTCCAGGACCCACGTGGTTGACGGCGACCTGGAATCCGTGCTGCATCAGGACTTTGACGGCCTGTTGCACGTTGAGCCCGTCGACGTTGGGGATGTTGACCAGCTGCGGCCCGGCCGAGACCCGGATGGTCACGACCTCGCCGGGGGTGATGGGAGTGCCCGGCCGCGGAGACTGGCCGGTGATCGTCCCGGCTGGCTGATTGCTCTTTTTATCCTGCTGCGGATTCAGCTGGAACCCGTCTTGCTGTGCCTGCTGTTGCGCAGCGGACTGCTGCTGGCCGACCAGGTCAGGCAGCGGCAGGCCGGCGCTCTGCACGATCGCCACCGGCCGAGTCTGCGGCCAGGGCCGCCCGGCCACCGGACTGGTGCTGATCACGATACCGAGCGGAATCGTGGTGGATGGCGCACTGGTCACCTTGCCGACAGTCAGCCCCGCATTCCTGAGGGCCGTCTCGGCGTCGGCGAGCTTCATGCCGGTCACCGACGGAACCTGGATCAGAACCGGGCCGAGCGACGGGACGATGGTGACGAGGCTGCCGCGATGGGCGCGCGAGCCGATCGCCGGATCGGTGCGGATGACCTCGCCGCGGGGGACGACGTTGCTGTGCAGGCCATCGCCGGTCTTGACCGTGAAGCCGAGATTCCGCAGCTCGGTCCGCGCGGTGGCCTTCGTCATCCTGCCTACCTGGGGAATGGCAACGTACTGGCCATCGATGACCCACCAGGCCACCAGGCCCATGATCAGGACTACGGCAAACGCGAGGGCCAGGTACGCCAGCCTGCGGCTGAACAGCCACCGCTGGAGTCCCGGCTCCCGGCGCCGGCCATAGTCTGACGGCCCGTACACACGGCCGCTGAGCGGCTCTTCGTCGTGGATGCCTGCCGGTCCAGCGCCGGGCACGATGAGCGTGTGGTTCATGCCGGTCTGCGGGTCGGCCGGCTGACCTGTCGTCACAGCGGGCAAGATCTCGACGACCCTGCTCCGAGCTTGCCTCCCGTGCCGCGGCTCGCCGCGGCCGGCCGAGCTGCCCGGGAACTGTGAAGCATCAGGCGGGGCTGACGCGGCGGGCAGGGCTGACATGCCGGATACCGACGAACCGCCGGGGACAGGTGGCGAGCCGGGGAGCGGTGACGCCACCAGTGGCGACGGCGCGCTGGGCTGCGACGCGGCACCAGGGAATGACGAGCCGCTGGCCAGTGATGACGCCGCTGGCAGGGACGACATGCCGGGCAGCGACGAACTGCCGGGCAGCGACGAACTGCCGGGCAGCGACGACGAGCCCGGCGGCGCTGACGCTCCCGGAAGGGAGGATGCCCCGGGCGGGGGGAAGGACGATGCCCCGGGCGGGAATGATGCTTCCGCCTGCGACGGCTCCCCGGGGAGTGATGATGCTCCCGGTAGCGACGACGCGCCAAGTTCCGACGGGACGGCCTGGCCGGACACGGGCGGCCTGGACACGGGCGGCCCGGACACGGGCGGCCCGGACACGGGCGGCCCGG
>DATGVY010000181.1:0-8462 GCA_035299845.1 Streptosporangiaceae bacterium | reverse complement strand
ACCAGCTGGCGGCACATGACAGGCAATGCGGTTGCCCACGGGCCGGCCGCAGCGAGCGGTGCAGCCCAGGGCCCCGGGGCTAGCCCAGGTCGGGGGGCCGGGCCGGGCCGTGGCGGCCGCCGGGGCCGCCGCGCGGGCAAGGACCGCCGCAGCGGGCGCGCGCATTCCCCCGGGCTGATGGAGCGGCTGGAGGAACGGTGGCGCCGCCGGCAGGAGCGGGACCGCTAACCTAACCCGCCTGGTCAGCCTTCCCGCCCCAGCTGGCGTACCCGCCGCGAATCCGCAGGCCGGCTGCGTCAAGCCAGCCCAACGCGTCAAGTGCCTGCCGCAGGCCCGCGCTAACCCGGCTGGTCAGCCTTCCCGCCCCAGCTGGTGCATCCGGCCGCGAATCCGCAGGCCGGCTGCGTCAAGCCAGCCGAACACGTCAAGTGCCTGCTGCAGGCCCGCGCGGACCGGTACCAGCGCCGACGGAGGCGCCAGGCGCGCTCGCCAGCGCGCCGGGCGGCCGGCCCGGGCGGCGACGGCCCGCCGGATCGTGGTGACGTCGGCGCGCAGCGATCCCGGCGCCTGCATCACCCGCGCATAGCGCGCCCGCTCTTCGGCCCGCGTGATCCGGTCGAGCGCCTGCTGGCTGTCCGGCCCGAGCCGCAACGTCGTCGCGAGCCTGCGGGACACGGCCCGCGGGGACTCGCTGACCCGCCAGCCGATGCCGTAGTCCGTCAGGTCGTCGTGGAATTCCAGCCATGCGGCATGAGCCAGCGCGCTGTCGTTGCTGGCGGCATGCCAGCGACGCCGCCGGGTGACGGTCCTGCCCACCCTCGGCGCGATCACTGCGAGGACCAGGATGGCGATGGCGATCGGGCCCACCGGGACCGATCCGCCGTGCCCGGCCGCCGCCGTGCCGGTCAGGCCGCCCGGGCGGTTCAGCTTCTTGGGCAGCAGTCCGCCCTGGCCAGGCCTGCTGGGCCTGATGCCGGACGCGCCGCTGGGCAGCGGCCCGGGCGTCGAACTGCGCCCGCCCGGCGAGCTGGCCTGAGCGTAGTTCGGCTGGGTCGCGGTGCCCTGGCCGTCCTTGCCGCTCGGAGTCGGCTCGAAGCGCAGCCAGCCGACGCCCTGGAAGTAGAGTTCCGGCCACGCGTGCGCGTCGGCTGCCGTGACCTTCCAGGTGCCGTTCCGCTGCGGAGTGCCCGCGGTGTAGCCGACGGCAACCCGGGAGGGTATGCCGACCAGGCGGGCAAGTGCAGCCATCGCGAAGGCGAACTGCTGGCAGTAGCCGCGCCTCGCCGTGGTCAGGAAGTTAATCAGGCCCGCCGCCGTGTCCGGCTGGCTGGCTCGCAGGGTGTAGGTAAAGCCTCCACCTGTCGTGAACCAGGCCTCCAGGAACAGCGCCTTCTGGAAGGGGGTCCTGCCACTGCTGGTGATCTGCCTCGCTATCACCTGGAGTTGTCCCCGCGCGGCCGACGGGAAGGGCAGGTACTGCCTGGCGATGCTGGCCGGGGGCGCCGTGGTCGCGTTCAGCTGCTGATCAGAGGGCTCAATGTCCACGCTCGTCGCCGTGTAGCTGAGGCCGGACAGCCGCGCCTGAGCCGCGTAGGTCATCAGGGTCGTGGGGTCAGCCTGCCAGTTGTTGCCCTGGACTCGGACATTCTGCGGCGCGTACGGCAGCGGCAGGAAGGTCAGCGGGGAAGAGTAGCCGGTGACCCCGGGATTCACCGTGACCTTTGTGGTGAACCGACGAGCCTGGACAGCCGAGCTGAGACCGGGAACGGGCGGGAACTGGACGCCGTGGCCCACCTGGACGCCCTGGGTCGGCACCTGCGGGATCCACGTGCTTGATCCCGGATCGTAATTGAGCACCTGGACCTGCAGGTACTGGAACTGCGGTGCAGGATTACTGCTGCGATAGGTGAGGATGACGGCATTGCTGCCGTGCTGCAGCATGCCCTGCAGCTGGACAATCGGGTCGGTGAGCGTGATTCGCGCGGAGCCGCTGTCTCCGGCGGCGCCGTGCCCGCTGAAGAGCTTGTGCACCCGGAGCCCGGGAAGAAGCAGCGGGATGAAGATGGCGAGGCTGATCGCGGCAAGCCCGATGCGCCGCCCCGACGCGGCAAGCGCCCGCGTGTCGGGACCCCGGACCGGCTCGTCGTCGTCGTCCGTGCCGCTCTGCCAGAGGGTAACCAGGCGGCCCCAGATGCGCAGTCGCTCCCGCCCGTCGGCGGCCAGCACGGCCAGGTAGCCGGTGATGCCGAGGCAGAACGTGACCGTGGCGCCTGCCGCGCCCTGCCGGGCGCTCGTCGTGATCGGCACGCTGAACAGCGCAAGCAGCGGCAGGCCCGCGATGGCCGGGCTGCGCAGCCGAACCGCGATCAGGTCCGCCGCCACTGCCATCAGCCCGATGCCGGCCGCCGCCAGCAGCACCACGCCGTGTGTCCCCGGCACCGGCGGCGCATAGATCCGCTCGCCGATACCCCGGCCGGCCAGCGTCCACAGATGCCGGAGCGAGGTACTTGTCGGCACGATACCGGCGGTCGACTCTGGCGCGGCGAACAGCAGGTTCAGGTAGATCAGCAGGCCGGCCAGGTAGGTGATGACGCTGGCCACCGCGGGCAGCAGCCGCAGCCTGGTCACGCTGGCCGCTGCGCAGATCACGACCGCCATGCCGAGCAGCTCCCAGTACCACGCCGGACTGACCAGCAGCGGGGCCACTGCCGTAAGACCGAGGATCGCGGCGATCGCACCGGCCGGCAGGGCGGGTAGCCGCGTAGCCGTGCCCGCCGCGGCAGCCACGATGACCGCGCCGGCCCCGGCCCAGAACCAGCCGATGCCCAGCAGCAGCGGGTAGAGCGAGACCGAGGCCAGGATGACGGCTGCGGCCGTGGTCAGGGTGAGCCTGTGGTTCATACTGCCGCTCCCGGCCTATCGCCTGCCGCGGGCGGCCGCATGGCCATGCCCGCCCCGGCCAGCCGCTGCCATGCCGTCGCCAGCGGCGTTCCCGCGTCCACGGTGACGACGTGCCAGCCTGCCCCGGTCAGGATGGCGGCGGCCGCGCTGGTCTCGGCGTGGGCGTCCGCGCGGCTGCCCGGCAGCGTCACCCGGCCGCCCCGCTGGCCGTCCTCCGGCCGGCCGGAGGACGGCTGTCCAGTTCCCTCGGTTCCCCGGTCTGGCTGGCCTGGCCGTTGGTCCGGCGCGCTCATGCTTGCCGGGTCTGCCTCCCCGGCACGCTGTGCGCTCCAGGTGGAAACCGCGAGCAGCAGCGCGATCGCCGGGCCGCCGTCGCGGCGGCTGGTGGCCAGCTGCCGTGCGGCCGCGGCCGAAAGCCGGCCGGCGATCACGATGAGCAGCCCGCCGCCCGCTGCCCTGACGGCGGCCATGCCTCCGGACAGCTCACTGCCGCGTGACGTCCTGATGACCGCGAGCGAGTCGAGCAGCACGTCCTCGAACATGCCGGCCGCCGCGACCGCGCCGGCGTCGGTGATGAGCTGGCCGTCCATGCCACCGCGGGCGAGGTGCACGCCGATCGAAGCGGCGGCTCCGACGGCGTACTCGAAGGATGAGGTGACCCCGCTTCCCGCATGCGCGATCCGCCGCGTGTCGAGCAGCAGCAGCGCGCGGTTCCGCCACCGCTGTTCCTCGCGCCGGACCATCAGCTCGCCATACCTGGCCGTGGACCGCCAGTGCACCCGGCGCAGTTCGTCCCCGTCCCGGTAGGCGCGCGGCACGACATCGTCCTCTCCTGCGGCCGCCGCGGCGCGGGTCCTGCCCTCGCCCTCGCCCACCCAGGTTGCGCCGATCGCGGTCCTGGCCAGCGGCACTACCTTGGGCGTGACGACAAGCGTGCTGGTCGTGGCGAACGAGCGCCCGAGCTCCACCAGGCCGAATGAATCCGCGATCCGCACCTCAAGCGGGCCGATGGTGAACTTTCCCCGCAGGTCAGACCGGAGCGGGTAGCGCAGCTCCCGGACGCCGCCCCGCTCCACGCCGTCCAGGACATATCTCGGCCTGGTGCCCAGCGCGTAAGGTATCGCGTCCTCCGCGAGCAGCAGGCCGGTGGGCAGCCGCGAGACGTTCTCGAGCCGGACGATGACGTGCGTGGTGTGGCCGGCCGGCACGCGGGCCGGGCTGACCTGCCGGACGCAGCTGAGCCGGTACCTTGCCCGGCCGGCGGCGAGGGCGGACAGCAAAGGCAGGACGAAGAGCAGCGCCCCGACGCTGACCAGATCACGCTCACCGAGTGCCAGCCCGGCGACGGCGGCGGCCAGGCCGGCGGCGAGGAATGACGTGCCGCGCGTGGTGAAACCCGCGAGCAGTGACCGCATGTCCGGCACCTCCTTCCGCCCTGCCCGTCCAAATCTATGGCGGGATAGTGACCTGGGCCAGTTGCCCGCCGGGGCGTGCGGCGCCGCCCGCTACTTGAGCGGCAATGGCAGCCGCTCGATAAGCCTGGTCAGGACCCGCTCGGGAAGCTCGCGCTCCACCATGGCCTCCGGAGTCGGCAGCAGCCGGTGGGCGAGCACCGGCCCGGCGAGCCCCTGGACGTCGTCGGGGATGACGAAATCCCTGCCGTCCAGTGCGGCAAAGGCGCGACTGGCGCGCAGCAGGTGCAACGTCGCGCGCGGGGACGCGCCGAGCCTGAGCTCGGGCGATGATCGCGTCGAGTTCACCAGGCTGATGATGTACTGCCTGATCGGCTGGGCCACGTGCACGGCGCGGACGGCGGCGATCAGGTCACGGATGTCAGCCGCGTGGGCGGCCGGCTGCAGGTCGTCGAGCGGCGATGACGATCCGTGCGTTTCGAGCATCTCAAACTCGGCCTCCTTGTCCGGGTACCCGATGGAGATGCGCGCGGTGAAGCGGTCCCGCTGTGCCTCGGGCAGCGGGTACGTGCCCTCCATCTCGACCGGATTCTGAGTGGCGATGACCATGAAGGGGAGTTCCAGCGGATAGGTGGACCCGTCCACCGTGACCTGGCGCTCCTCCATGCATTCCAGCAGCGCCGACTGTGTCTTCGGTGATGCGCGGTTGATCTCGTCGCCGATCACGATATTGGCGAAGATCGGCCCCGGCTTGAACTCGAACTCCCTGAGCTCCTGGTTGAAGGCGCTGACGCCGGTGAGGTCGCTCGGCAGCAGGTCCGGCGTGAACTGCACGCGCCGGATGGAGCAGTCAATCGACCGGGCAAGTGCCTTGGCCAGCAGGGTCTTCCCGACGCCAGGAACGTCCTCGATCAGGACATGCCCCTCGGCCAGCAGGACCGTGAGGGCAAGCCGGATCGCCTCTGGCTTGCCCTCGATCACGGTCTCGACGGCCGCACTGATCTGGTGGGCTACCCGGACCAGGTCGTCCAGCGTCCGATCCGCCCGGCCCGTATCAAGTACCACGTGTCCTCCTCGCGTCACCTGCGGCGCGATAGTCGAGTCCGCCATACCGGGCAGCTCCCCTGTGCTGTCAAACACCGCGCTGTCAGGCACCGCGCTGTCAGGCACCGCGCTGTCAGACACCGTGCTGTCAGACACCGTGCTGTCAAGGCCATGCGTTCAGACATTACGTCGTGAAAGCGCGTATGCGCGATGCCGCTTCAGTATCGGCGGGGTAACGCCTCCACTTCACTCCACCCTCCTGACCTTGAAACTCCCGGGAGCGGGTGACTGGTTCACGAGGTGTGCGTCGTTGACGGTGGGGGAATGTGGAGTACAGTGGTGGGCCGTGGGGCGGATCGGGCCTCATAGCGCATCGCAGTGGGGGAGTGGGGAGGTGAGCGCTGGTGTTTCTCGGTACTCACACACCCCGCCTGGACGACAAGGGGCGGCTGTTCTTGCCTGCTAAGTACCGCGAGGAGCTCGCCGCCGGACTGGTCCTTACCAAGGGCCAGGAGCGCTGCCTCTATGTCTTCCCCGAGCCGGAGTTCGGCCGGATTACCGACGCGCTGCGCGCTGCCCCGGTGACCGCCAAGGCGGTACGTGACTACAGCCGGGTGTTCTTCGCCAGCGCCTCCGACGAGGTACCGGACAAGCAGGGACGGATCACGATTCCGCCCAGCCTCCGCGACTATGCCGCCCTGCAGCGCGACTGCGTGGTGATCGGCGCCAACACCCGGCTGGAGATCTGGGACGCCGTGGCCTGGGACACCTACCTGGCGCAGCAGGAAGACGCCTTCTCTGACGCATCGGAGGAGGTGCTGCCCGGGATTCTCTAGGCGCCTGGTTCGCAGGCGCCTGGTGCACGGCGAGGTCTCCACCCGCGCTGGATGGCCGGCCCGGCTGACGTCACTTCCCCGGCGCCAGGCGGCTACCTGGCCATCAGCGCATCGCGCGGATGGGGACCTGGCCGGGCACCGGACGGACAGTTACCGGCTGGCGCGGGCACGCGGCGGCCGCTGGCCAGAAGACAAGGGGTTCCATGGGCACGGCGGAAAGCGGGCACCAGCCGGTGATGACCGGCCGGGTGCTTGCCCTGCTCGCTCCAGCGCTCGAGCCGCCGGGCGCGATCCTGCTTGACGCCACCCTCGGCCGGGCTGGCCATGCGAGCGCGCTGCTCGGCGAGCACCCCGGGCTTGCGCTCATCGGCGTGGATACCGATGACGACGCGATCGAGGCGTCTCGCCTGCTACTCACCCCGTACCGGGAACGGGTCACCCTGGTGCACGCCGGGTACGACGAGATCCCGGCGATACTCGCCAGGCTCGGCCGGCCGGGCGTGCAGGGGATCCTGTTCGACCTTGGCGTGTCGTCACCGCAGCTCGATGATCCTGGCCGCGGCTTCGCCTATTCCCACGACGCGCCGCTCGACATGCGGATGGACCGGACCGCCCAGCTGACCGCGGCCGATGTCGTCAACACCTACCCAGCCGCCCGGCTGGCGCGGGTGCTACGCGACTACGGCGAGGAGCGCTTCGCCCGCCGTATCGCCGACGCAGTCGTCCGGGCGCGCTCGCAGGCCCCGCTCACCTCCACGCTGCGACTTGGCGAGATCGTCCGTGACTCGATTCCCGCGCCGGCCAGGCGGCATGGCGGCCACCCCGCCAAGCGCACCTTCCAGGCCCTGCGGATTGAGGTGAATGGCGAGCTCGACGCGCTGGGCCGGGCCCTGCCCGCGGCCATGGACGCGGTGGCCGTCGGCGGACGGGTCGTGGTGCTTTCCTACCACTCGCTCGAAGACAGGCTGGTCAAGAGGACATTCGCGGAACGCGCGGCAGACACCACGCCGCGCGGGCTACCGGTATCGCTGCCCGGCAGCAGGCCGCAGTTCCGCATCCTCACCAAGGGCGCTGAGCGCCCGGCGGAAGAAGAGCTGGCCCGCAATTCCCGCGCTGCCTCGGCCCGGCTGCGGGCCGCCGAGCGGATCCGGGCGGCCGCATGAGCGCCGGACCCGGGCAGGCGCGCGGGCCGGCCCGGCGGGTCAACCGCAGGGCCAGCCACGGGGTCAACCGCAGGGCTAGCCACGGGGCCAGCCACGGGGCCAGCCACGGGGCCAGCCATGGGACCAGGCATGGAGCCAGGCGCGGGACCGGGCGCGGGACCGGGCGCGACGGGGCCGGCCGGCGAAGAGCGGGGCCAGGCGACAGGGAGGACGGGCGCACCAGATGAGTACTGAGGTAAGCACGCGCACGCGCGGGAAGCGCCCGGACCCGGGCGGCCGCCGGGCCGAGCCGCCGGGCACGAGCCAGCCTGGCACGCGCGATTCCCGCGCTACTGGCCCGGCCACCCGTGCGGCCGGGCCGCAGCCTGGGCTGCGGCGTCCCGGCGCGGGCCAGCCGGCCCTGCGGCGTCCCGGTACGGGCCAGCCGGCCCTGCGGCGTCCCGGCGCCGGCCAGCCGGCCCTGAGTCCGGCCGGCACCCGGCGGCCGGATACGCGTCCAGCGTCCGACGGCGCACGATCCGCCGTTGCGACGCACGTCCCGCGCACCAGGTTCATCCTGCTCGTGCTCGGGCTGCTCGGCGGCAGCCTCGTCTGCCTGCTGGTGATCAATACGACCCTGGCCGCCGCATCATTCCGCATCGACGCATTGCAACGGGGCAATGTCGCCCTCGCCCAGCAGGAGCAGACGCTCCAGCAGCAGGTGACGACCGAGGAATCCGCGACCTCGCTGGAGAAACGCGCGCTGAAGCTGGGCATGCGGACGCCGCCCCTGATGAACGTCATCAACCTGCGCACCGGCCGGGTCTACCGCGCGCCTGCCACGTTGCCGGGAGTGCCCAATGTTCCCGGATACGCTCCGTGACGGACAGGGACCGCGGCCACGACGGCGGCGGGCGTCCGCGTGCCGGGCACCGGCCGGGCACGGCGGGAGGCCCGCGGAGCCCCGGCCGGTCAGCCGGGCCTGGTGCGGGCAGGCATGGCCGTGACGGGGCCCGCAGGCCAGACAGCACCAGGCGGGCGCCGGGCGCCCAGCGGCCAGTTATCCAGCGGCCGGGTGCCCAGCGGCCAGGTGCCCAGCGGCCAGGTGCCCAGCGGCCAGGTGCCCA
>DATGVY010000180.1:0-17355 GCA_035299845.1 Streptosporangiaceae bacterium | reverse complement strand
TGGCTGGTCACGATGCCGTACCGGATCCCGTCAGCGACCTGCACGAGTTCCCCGATGCCGTTGCCCTTGCTGGCGGCTGCTGTGCATCCACCCGCTACGCGTTCGGCCTACGGCGCGTCGGACCGGCTATCCGCCCGCCCGGTGCGTGTCGGCCTACGGCGCGGCCGGCCGGCTATCCGCGGCCGCCCCGTGCGCGCCGGCCTACGGCGCGGCCGGCCGGCCATCTGCGGCCGAATCGGGCAGCTCGGGCACTGTGCTGACCTCGTTCACCGACCCGGCCAGGCTCTTTTTCACCGACTCAAGGATCGTCAGCCCCTGGCCGACCAGGCCAGCGGCGATCTCGCTGAGGCCGTCCGCGCCGTTGAGCACGCTCACGTTGGCACCGGCCAGGCCGCCTGCCGCTTCGCGCACGATCTGCGGTAGCTGGTCGATGAGCATCCGGTCAAGGGCGATCCGCTGGTGCGAGGCTGCCGCTTCGGCCTGGAACTTGACTCGCTGGCCATCGGCCTGCGCGAGGATGCGCACCTTCTCCGCCTCGGCCTCGGCCGGCCTGACCACCTCGGCGACTAGCTGCCGCTGCCGCAGCTCCGCCTGCCGGTGCGCCAGCTCGGTCTGCGCGGCTAGCACCCCCATCTGCGCTTGCGCCTGCGCGAGCGGCCCGGCCTGCGCAGCCTCGGCCTGCGCCTTGTCTATCTCTGCCTTGTATTGCGCCTGCACGACCGAGGTCTGCCGGGCGTACTCCGCCTGCTTGCGCTGAGATTCCTGCTGGGCCTCGGCCGAGGCCTGGTTCGCCTGCGCCTGTGCGATCTGCGCCTGCCGCTGGATCGCGGCATTGTGCGGCGCGGCCATCGCGTTGATGTAGCCAGAGTCCATGTCGTCGATGGACTGGATCTGGAGCGAGTCGACGGTGAGGCCGATCTTGACCATTTCCGCCTTCGAGCCGTCGAGCACCTCGCTGGCCAGCTTCTGCCGCTCGGTGACGATCTCCTCGACGGTCATCGAGCCGATGATCGAGCGCAGGTGCCCGGCAAAGATCCGCCCGGTCAGGGTCGACATCTGGTCCTGGTCAGAGAGGAACCGCTGCCCGGCGTTGACGATGCTCTCCTCGTCGTTGCCGACCTTGAAAGCGATGACCGAGCGGACATTCAGCGATATGCCCTGCTTGGTGACGCATGTCTCGGCAACCTCCGCCTCGCACATGGCCAGCGTCAGGAACCGGGTCTTACGGAAGAACGGGACGATGAAGGCACCATGGCCGGTCACGACACGGAACGGCGCGCCGCTGCGACCGTACCTGCCGCCCGAAACCAGCATGGCCTCGTCAGGTGCTGGAACGCGGTAACCGAACATCTCTCATCTCCATAGGTTTGCCGGGTGTCTTACCCCGTGCCGTTACTGCTTGCCTGTCTCATCAGGTTCACTGCATGCGAGCCCTGCTGGGTTCATCGCTCGCTGGCCTCATCGCGTTTACCGCTCACTGACTTTCATCCAGAAACGGATCGAGCGGGTCTGTCCATTCGCTGACGTCCACCGACCGCGCGCCCCTGGACTCGATGACCAGGACCGTGGCGCCCCTAGCTATCGGAGCGGGCGACCACGCGATGTAGGTTTCCCGCCCGCCACGGACCTTGACCAGCACTTCCCCCGGGCCGCGCTGGCCCCGCGTTCCGACGATGAGAACGCCGATGGAGCCGATGAGGGACTCTTCCCGAGGCACTGACAGCCACTCCTCATACCACCCCAGACCTGGCTGCTCACACTATCGCCGTCTGCTTCACCGGGCGACCGGCGGCCGGTTAGCGGCAGCGCCGTATGGCCGGGCTCGTAGCCCGCCGGGGCGGGTTACCCGTGACAATTGCGCACGAGCTGCACCGCGATCGCCCGCCAGCGTATAACCGCAGGAAGGCAACGGCCCCCGGCTGCGTTGACACTAGCCGCGGGGTGCCGCTCGGATGACCTCGCGGACTGCGGAAAGGCTGGATCTTCATGGCAGACGCCCTGCCGGGCATATCACCCGCCACGCTGGACGACCCGTTTGCCGAGCTGGCCGGCCCGCTGGCTGGGACATCCCGGCTGCCGCTCGAGGTCGTCGAATCGGAGCCGCTGACCCCGCACATGCGGCGGCTGCGGCTGACCGCGCCGCAGCTCGCGGGCTTCAGCTATGCCCCCGGCCAGGATCTCATGCTGCTCGTCGGCGTCGAACGCAACCGGCCGGTCCGCAGGCGCTACACCATCCGCGCCCTGGATCGGGCCAGCCGGGCAATCACCCTCGACGTGGTCCTGCACGGAGACGGTCCCGGTGAGCGCTGGGTGCGGGCGGCCGGCCCTGGAGACAAGATCGAGGGGATCGGGCCGCGGGGCAAGATCACCACAGCGGAAGCCGACTGGCACCTCTTCGTCGGCGATGAGTCGGCCCTGCCCGCGATCTTCCGGATGGCCGAGTCGCTGCCCTGCGGCGCCCCGGCGCGCGTGCTGCTCGAGATTCCCGGGCCCGAGGATGTGCAGGAGCTGCATGCGATAGCAAGCACGCACGTCACCTGGCTGCACCGCGATGGCGGCCTTCCCGGCCAGCCAGCCGCCCTGGCGGCTGCCGCGGCCGAGGTTCCGCTGCCAGCCGGCCGCGGCCATGCCTACCTGCTGGGCGAGGCCAGGGTGGTCGCGAGGCTCCGCGAGGTACTTGCGGCACGGGGCCTCGGGCCGGACCAGGTCTCGCCGAAGGCTTACTGGGGCCGCGGACGGGCGAACGCCGGTCACGGCGAGCCGGCCAAGGACGCCTGAGGCTAGCCGGGCGCAGCGGGCCAGGCCGCACCGGTGGCAGCGAGGATCTCGGCCGGCCGGGGCAGCGCTGCCTGGGTGCCCCGGCGGGTGGTGGCCGTGGCGCCGGCGGCGCACGCGGCCCGCAGCGCAGCGCCGGGCGCCGCCCCCGCCGCGAGCAGCACGGCGAATGCTGCCACGAAGGTGTCGCCGGCCCCCACGCTGTCCACGCTGCGGACGCGGAAGCCGGGGACCGATTCGGCTCCGGTGATGCCGTCAAGCACGGCTCCCTGCGATCCCGCCGTGACCACCGCGTGGCGGGCGCCGGCGGCGGCCAGGTCGGCAGCCGCGCCCGCCGCGCCCCGCAGGCCGGCCACGGTCCGTCCCAGCACGGCGGATGCCTCAGACTCGTTGACCACCAGCCAGTCAATCCCGGCCGCCAGCAGCGCCGGTGCCTCGGGTGGCACCGGGGCAAGGTTGAGGAGGCAGGCAGGCCGCCGGCCGGCGGCGCCGAGCACCGCGCCGAGGACGTCCGCGGGGATCTCGGCGGACAGCACCAGCATGTCCGCGGGCGCGGACAGCGCAGCGGCGGCTTCCTGCTCCGCGGCCTGGCCGTTCGCCCCGGGTGCGACCGTGATCATGTTCTCGCCCGCCGCATCCACGGTGATCAGCGCTACCCCGGTGGCGCAGCCGGGGATGGCCCGGACCGCCGCGACGTCAATGTCCTCCGCAGTGAGCGCTGCGGTGATCCGGTCCCCGAACTCGTCCTGGCCGACGCAGCCAGCCATCCGCACCATGCCGCCAAGCCGCGCCGCCGCGACTGCCTGGTTCGCGCCCTTCCCGCCGGGCCCGATGACGGCCCCGGCGCCAAGGACCGTCTCGCCCGGTCCTGGCAGCCGGCTGACGGCGACCGAGATGTCCATGTTCAGGCTGCCGAGGACGGTCAGCCGTGGTCGCCGGTGCATCGCATTCCTCCGGTCCTCGTGCGGGCAGGTCAGCTCGGGCCGGTCACGGCGGGCCGGTCACGGCGGGCCGGTCACGGCGGGCCGCACCAGGCGGCGACGGCAGCGCGCGCCTGCCTGGCCCGCGCACCGGGATCGCGCTCGCCGGATGCCCAGGCTATGTACCCGTCCGGCCGGGCGAGCACGGCCGGGGGCAGCCGTGTCCCGGCGCAGTGCTGGTACCGCACCAGCCTGACATGCGGGGGCAGCACGCCGCTGGCCGCCGCGCCCGCCGCGGCCTCCAGCAGGGCGAACCGGCCGTCGCGGAAAAGCTCGTACAGCCGCACGGTGGACCCGTCCGCCAGCGTCAGCCTGCCACGCGGCAGCCGCGCGCCAGCCAGCCGATGCCTTCGCTGAGCGGCTGGCGGCGGCGCCAGCTCGTTTTCCGGGATGTACGGGGCCGTAGCAGCGGGTGGATACCGTCCGGCAACGCCCGAATAGGTGCTGGCCAGCCACGCCTGCACCGGCGGCAGCGGCGCGATCAGCCGGTGCGCGGTCCACCGCCTGGCCCGCTGCCACCTCGTCCGGGCTGTGTTGAGCCGGAACTGGCGCCCGGTCATTGCCAGCACGGCGGCGCCCACCGGATGCCGTTCGCCGTGATAGGAGTCGAGCAGCCAGCCCGGCGCCCAGCCGGAAATGACGGCGCCGAGCTTCCAGCCGAGGTTCACCGCGTCCTGCAGTCCCGTGTTCATGCCCTGTGCCCCGGCCGGCGAATGGGTGTGAGCCGCGTCGCCGGCGAGCAGAATCCTGCCGTGCCGGTATGACGGGACCTGCCGGCTCTCGCTGCGGTACCTGCCCGACCAGTACATGTCCCGCGGGCCGAAATCCCGCCCGGCGACGCGTGCCAGGCTGGTGCGCACCTCGTCCATCGTCACCGGCTCGGTCACCGGCACGTCTGCCCGGCTGTAGTCATAGAGCACCGTCCGGCACGAGCCATCGCGGAACGGGAACACCAGCAGCATGCCGTTCTCCGACAGGTCACCGTAGGCGTCCGTCATCGGCAACTCGTCGAGATGCAGGTCAGCCAGCAGGACTGAGCCGGGGTTGGGCGCGCCGGGGAACGGCATGCCGAGGCTGTGGCGAACGAAGCTGCGGATCCCGTCGCAGCCCACGACATAGGCGGCCCGCTCGGTGCGACCGCCAGCCAGCGTGACCCGGACCTCCTCGTCGTCCTGCTCGACGCTTACGACCTCGGCCGACCAGCGGAGTTCTGCGCCGAGCTCAGCGGCCCTGGCCGCGAGCAGACTCTCGATCCGGCTCTGCGGTATGTCGAGGAGGTAGGGAAAATCCGAATCGAGCCTGCCGAATCTGATCACGGCCCCGCGCGGGCCAAGGGGAAAGGAAGGGACGGCAAGCCCACTGCTGGCAAATACTTCCGCCTGGCCGCGCAGGTCGAGCATTTCCATGCTCCTGGCATGCAGGCAGATCGCGCGTGAATCCTCACGAGGCCCATCCCGCCGCTCCAGCACCACGCATCGCAGGCCGGCCAGCGCGAGTTCCGCCGCCAGGGCCAGTCCGGTCGGACCTGCGCCCACCACGATCACGCCGGCACGCGCGGCAGCCATTCCTCCTCCTCGCCTTTCCGCGCCGGACCTGCCAAGATGTCCGGGCCGGCCGGGTAGCCGCAGGGCGAACGCCCAGCAGGCGGGAGCGCGCGCTCAGCGGGCCGAGCCCGGCCGCCAGGCAACGGGAACCCGAGACACGCTAGGCCAAGATCCCGTTCTTTCTCAATATGACCGGACCTGTTCCATAATTGGACGATCTACCTACGATCGAGACCGAAGGGAGCGCTCACCGTGACGTCCGGTATTACCACAGAGATGTCCGCGCTCCTGTCGAACGCGTCGGCGCGGACGCTGATCCTCGGGATCGACAAGACCGGGCATATCATCCAGCATGATCGCAATGCCGCGGATGTCCTGGCATTTCCGCGCGATGCGCTGCTCGGTGCCGAGATCGGCAGCCTGCTCGCCGACCCCGCAGCGCATGCGGCGACGCTGGACGGCCTGCTGAGCGCGGCCCTGGCCGACCGCGAGAGCACCGCGGTCCTGGCGCTGCTGACCGGCCAGGGCGGGCACGTCGACTCGGTGGTGACCCTGCAGCCCATGCGATCCAACGATCCCCAGCTCGCCGCGCTGGCGCTGCTGCGCATCCCGCCGCCGTCCGAGGGGCGGTTTCTCGACCCCGCGGTGATGCGCCACGCGCTGCTCGACGGTGCCTTCAAGCGGATCGGCGGGGCGATCGATATCGACCAGATGGCCCGCGAGTTCGTCAATATCCTCGTCCCGCATTTCTGCAACTCGGTCGGCCTGCTGGTGCTGGAGAGCCTGGTCGGCGGCGACGAACTGCCGATCGTATCCCCGGACGGATCACATCTGCTCCGGCGTCTTGGCGTCGCCTACGATGACGGCGATCCGGGCTGGGACGCAGCGTTCCCGACCGGTGAGATCCTCCGCTATCCGCCGGGCACGCCCTATACCCGATGCATGGATACGGGCAAGCCGGTCTGCGAGGCCCGCCTGGGCGACGAAAACGCCACCCGGATCGCCACGGCCTGGCTGCGCAGGCCGGTGGCCAGGCTGCTGGCCGGTGTGTCAATGCTGCTGCTGCCGCTGGTGGCGAGGGACGTCACGCTCGGTTTCTTCGTCTGCACGCGTAACGAGCGCTACCGCCGTTTCGACGCCTACGACACCGAGATCGGCATGGAGTTCGCCGCCCGGGCGGCGATCTTCATCGATAACGCCCGCCGGTACAACAGGGAACGCGCCACCGCGCTCACGCTGCAGCGCAGCCTGCTGCCGACCGGGCTGTCCGCGCCGTCGTCGGTCGAGGTACGCCACCGCTACCTGCCCGGCAGCAAGCTGATCGAGGTCGGCGGGGACTGGTATGAGTCGATCGCCCTGCCCGGCGGCCGGGTAGCGCTGGTGGTCGGCGACGTCGCGGGGCATGGCGTGCGGGCCGCCGTCACCATGGGCCGACTGCGGACCGCGATCCACACCCTCGCCATGCTGGAGCTGCCGCCCGCCCAGACCCTGCAGCAGCTTGACGAGCTCATGCAGGAACTCGGCGCGCGCGAGCCGCATTTCGCCACCTGCGTGTACGGGATCTTTGACGCGGTGTCCGGGGTGCTTGAGGTAGCATCCGCCGGTCACCTGCCCCCGCTGCTTGTCCGGCCCGATGACAGCATCGAGTTCCTCGACGTCTCCCCCGCGCCGCCGCTCGGCATCGGCACCGGGCCCATCCGGAGCAGGTCGATCAAGATCGACGACGGCAGCCTGCTCGTGCTCTACACCGACGGGCTGGTGGAGAACAGGACCCGCGATATCGACGAGGGACTGCGGTTGCTCGGCGAGACATTCGGCCCCGGCGCGACCGGCCGGCCGCTGGAGGATCTCTGCCGGGCCGCGCTGGCCGGCGTCTACGCCGACCATCAGCGCGATGACATCGCGCTGCTCATCGCGAGGCTGAACCGGCTCTCGCCGGACCGGCACGTCAGCTGGGCGCTGCCGCCCGAACTGACGTCCGCGCGACGTGCACGCGGCCTCATCCGGCGCCCGCTGACCCGCTGGAAGCTTGCCGATCTCATCCCGGTCACCGAGTTGCTCGTCTCCGAGCTCGTGACGAACGCGGTCAGGTATGCGCAGGGCCCGATCGGCCTGCGCCTCGTGCTGGAAGGCGGGCTGGTCTGCGAGGTGACGGACAATTCAGCGGCGCTGCCCAGGCTCCGGTACCCGGGTGAGCAGGACGAGCGCGGCCGGGGCCTGCAGGTCGTCAGCCAGATGGCGCAGCGGTGGGGCACCCGGCGGACCAGCGCGGGCAAGGTCGTCTGGTCTGAGCAGGCGGTGCCCCGCCCCTGAGGAACCTGCGGGTGCCCTCCCTACCAGCGGACGGCCGGCGATCTCATGCATACGGCGCCGATCACCTCGGGCGGGGTGTCTCAGCAACTGGTGCCGCCGCCCGGGCCCGCCTTTCATGATCCCGGGGATTTCTCAGTCGTAGCGACTGAGAAATCCCCGGGATCATGATGCCCGGTGCCAGCCACCGGAGCCGGACTCGCCCGCACAGGCAATCCCGGGCTGAGGCACCCGGCACCGCCCGTCACTGGCCGGTGATGCGCTGCCAGTTGGCCAGCGACGGGTGCAGGCGACCGGCCGGCCCGCCGCCGAACGCGCGCAGGATGTTGCCGGTGATCCGCCGGATGACCGCCGATGCGCAGTGCGCGCCTGCGGGCTGGCCACCGGCCCCGCACCCGCTGTGGTCATGGCCGAGCGCGGGAATCCAGTTGGTCGTCCCGGTGTCCAGCACTCCCCCGCTGCCGCGGGAGTCGGTGTAGTACGTCATGTCCGAGTAGAACGCCCCGATATCCGTCTGGCCCATGCCCGCCGGGATCGGAGAGTGCGCGAGGACCTGGACATTGGCTGGGTGGATCATCGCGGCATAGAAGTGATCGACGTTGGAGCCGATCACCCCGGGCACCACCGACCCGTCGCGGAGCCCCGTCCCCTGGTACACCCATGATGACGCGTCCGCCACTACCAGGCCGACGTGCTCGCCTGGCTCAAGGAAGCCCGCGTACATCTCGCCGACGAAGTCGCTCTCCGGCCAGTTAGCGGGTGGCGATCCCCAGGTGTTGCCGGTGACCTGCAGCGGGCGGCCCTTCCCGGCCAGCGGGTCGGCTCGGGCGTCCCGGTAGTCCACTTCCTCGCGGGCCGGCCCGAGCGGCGAGTTGCGCAGCCGGACATGCCGCAGGATCGGGCTGGCCCCGAAGAACACGATGTTCATGCCGCGGTCATGGGCGGCCACGGCGGCCATCCGCCCGGCAAGCGACCAGCACTCGTCGGAGCCGAGGGACAGCAGCGTCCGGTGCCGGAGCAGGAAGCGCGGATGCCGGGCGATCGCCACGTCGGTGGCGTAGGTCACGTCAAGGCCATGCTTCTCGGCGAACCGGACCAGCGGATACTCCAGCTTCAGGAAGCTGCCCGACCCCCTCCCGGCGCTGTAAGGACGGTCGAAGGAGACCACTCTCGCCCGGGAGCACAGCGGATACTCCCCGGCCGGGCACGTCCCGGGGCCCTGGTAGTAGTCGTAGCCACCCCAGGGGTTCCACGCCTGCCAGGTAAGCGCGTCGTTCTGCACCACGTACGTGGCCGTGCTGGACGGATCCCAGACCGTGAGCGGCACGTAGCTCTGCTGCCCGCCGCTGCCCACCAGCTTGATCAGGTAGTCGCCCGGCACGAAGGCAGCTGACACCGAGAAGGTGACCGACGGCCGCCAGTTGTCACAGCTGACCATATTGATGCCGGCCGTGACCGGGCAGGCCGGTTGCAGCTGCCCGGCTATTTCAGCAGACTGCCATATAAGCCGGGCGCCTTTCCCCTGGTAGTAGCCCATCCTGAATGCCTCGGCGCGGAACGCGGCCGCCGCGGTCGTAACGTAGAGCGTTACCCGCTGGCCCTGCCGGGCATAGGTCCGATTGGCAAATCCGGCGATATTGCCCTTCGGATGGCGGATTCTCCAAGCGGTCGTGCCTAACCGCTTGTTCTCCGCCATGACCCATTGCGCCTGGATGCCATCGCGGCCGGGCCTGGTGGCCGCGGCCAGCGTCCCGGGGCCAGTCGCCGCGCCGCGGCCGCCCCGCGCCCCGTTCCCTGGACCCTGACCGGCTGCCGCCCCCCGTCCCCGGCCGGCCTGCGCCGCACCGGCCAGCGGCGTCATATCGCGCAGGCTGTACCGGGTGAGCGCAACGCCGGCCACCGCAACGGTCGCCAGGGCCACAATCCCGGCCAATCCGGCCAGCGCCGCCCGGGCAGCGGGCCGCCGGGATTTCATGCCGTCCAGCCGGCTTCCCTGATGAATGGCTGGTCCTCCTGCCTGCCCGTACCCCGGCGCAATGCGACTGGGTCGCCCGGCACGCGACAGATGACCGCCTCCTGAATAGATCCTGGCGCAGATGATCTGCTCGCACGCGGGCTTTAGCTTGGTAATTGTATAGCCGCGTCGCGAGTCCGACAATAAACATCTCCAGCATCGCAGAAAGCCTGGTCAGGAACTCACTCGGCCCGGCGATTGTTAATATACGAAAAGGACGGCTAATGGCCGATATGCGGGCCCAGCCGCACCACCACCCAGATGATCATGTAGTAGGCGCCGTGCACCGCGTCCACGTTGCCCAGCATGCTGATCAGGGCGCCGAACGGCCGCTGCACGGCGGACAAGGTCGCCGTCTCGTCGCGCCAGTACGACGAGCCCTGGATCCCCCACATCATCACCGCGAGCGTGACCGCCGGCGGGACGGCCCGCGTCCACAGCGGGCCAGCCGCGAATTCGTCCCGCTGGCCTGCTGGCGGCTCGATAGCCGGCCCGGCAGGCCTGCACAGCAGGGAGTTGCCGCCGGTTGCGGTCACGGCGACCGCCTGGTCACGGCAGCGGTACGAACCCGCCGCGGCTCCCGGTGACGGTAATAGGGCCGGTTCCTGTGCCGGTAGAGCAGCAGCCAGATGTCGCTCGGCCGCCAGCTGCGGACCAGCCGGAAACGCAGGCCTTCCAGCAGCGGCAGCCGCTGCGGGCTGGCGGCGCCGACCTCGACCACCCAGATCCTGCGGACGTGCGCGAGCCGCCGGCGAACCTCGGCCGCCGGCCAGTAAGTGCCGGCCAGCGTGCCAGTCGGAGCCGGGGCCCCGGCCAGGGCGATGTTGCGCAGTGCGGCCAGCCCGTCCGGGTAGGCCGCCGCCATGTTCCTGGCCGCGGCATTGGCGTACAGGACGGCATCACCGGGCCGCCGGGCCGCCGCGACGATATCGTCGGCCAGCCGGATATTGTCCCCGTGCGCGCTGCGTGACCGGACACCAGCTTGCGCGGGCAGGCCGATCAGCACCACGAGCGCGAGCGCGATGGCGCCGGCGGCCCGCCGGAGCGCCGCCAGTGCCGTCCCGGCGAGCAGCGCCAGCGCCGGCAGGCTGTACAGGACGTAACGCAGCGTGTAGACCGGCTGGATCAGCGAGCCGGCCAGCAGCACCGCAGCTGGCAGCAGCAGCCAGGGCAGGCACAGCGCCGGGATCCTGGCCGGCCAGTTGGCACTGGCCCGGACCCGGCCGCCGACGGCGCTGACCGCGATGGCACAGCCGATAATCAGCAGCACGGCGGCGGCCAATGCCGACGGGCCGACTAGGTACCTCAGGGCGGCCAGCATGCGGATCCCTGGCGTCTTGAGCCAGTGCTCCTGAGCGCGCTGCTCCCAGGCCGCCGCGATGAGCGGGCTGGCCACGGCGCAGGCCACGGCCGCGGCGGTCAGCCAGCCAGCCAGCAGCGAGCGCCGCGCCTGGCGATTCTCCTCGCGGCTCTCCCCGTGGCGCAATGCGAGCGCCACCGTCAGCCCGTGCGCCGGGATGAGCAGCAGCCCGAAGATGTTGACCAGGCCAAGCGCAGTCAGGGCAAGCCCGTAGGCGGCCAGCCAGCCGCGCCGGGGACCGCCGGCGCCGAGCAACCGGACCAGCAGGTAGCTGGCCGTCGTGGCCAGCGCCATGACCACCGCGTACGACCGTGCGTCCTGGCCGTACCAGCTCACCTGGGGAAGGGCGGCAAGGACCAGCCCGGCGAACAGCCCGGCCCGCGGCGACACCAGGCGGCAGCCGATCGCGGCAACGCCCGCCGAGGCCGCCGTCATCGCCAGCGCCGACGGCAACCGGGTGGCCAGCTCGCCGGAGCCGAATAGCCGCACCACTGCCCACATCATCATGTAATAGACGCCGTGCACGGCGTCCACGTTGCTCAGCATCGCGATCAGGGCGCCGAACGGCCGCCGGACCGCTGCCAGCGTCGCCGCCTCGTCCCGCCAGTACGACGGCCGCTGTATTCCGTACAGCATCACGGCGAGCGTGACCACGGGCGGGACGGCCCGCATCCACAGCGGGCCGACGGCGCATGAGTCCCGGTAACTCCCTAATCCACCCGCAGGATCCCTGCACGGCGGGCCGGCCACCGCCGGCCTGCTGACGACCGCCGGTCCAGCTGGCAGCGTCATGATCAGGTTCCTCCCGGCAGGTCAGACTGGGACGGGCAGGCCAGATTTCACCTGCTGGTAGCCGGAAGGATACCGATTGTGACATCAGGAACCGCCCATGGCGGCGTAAGGAATCGCCGATGGCGGCGTAAGGAAATCGCCCGTGACGTCAGGACCCGCGGATGGCCCGGACCGATTCCCGCAGGGATCCCATCGTGGCGAGCACCGCCGATGGCTCGTACCCGCAGTGCGCCATGCAGTTGGCGCACCGCGGGTCCTTGCCCCGGCCGTACGCATCCCAGTCGGTCGTCTCGATGAGCTCACGGTACGTTTTGACGTACCCGTCGGACATCAGGTAGCAGGGCTTCTGCCAGCCGAGCAGCGAATACGACGGGATGCCCCACGCGGTGCAGCCGAAGTCAGCCTTGCCCTCAAGGAAATCGAGGAACAGCGGGGAGTGATTGAGCCGCCAGCGCTGCCGGTTGCCGCCCCCGAACGCCTTGCGGAACAGCTCCCTCGTCTCCGTCACGCCGAGGAAGTGCTCCTGATCGGGCGCTTTCTCGTAGGCGTACGCCGGGGAGATCATCATCTCGTCGACGTGCAGCTCGTCGTTGAGGTAGTCGAGCACGTCGATGACCGTCTGCGGCGTGTCGGTGCTGAAGAACGTGGTGTTCGTCGTCACCCGGAAGCCCCTGCGCTGGCATTCCCTGATCGCCGCGACCGCCTCGTCGAAGACGCCGTCCTTGCAGACAGACGCGTCGTGCCGCTGCGCCAGCCCGTCGATGTGCACCGCCCAGGCGAAGTACCTTGATGGCTTGAACTTGTCCAGCTTTTTCGGGATGAGCAGCGCGTTCGTGCAGAGGAACACGTACTTCTTCCGCTTGATCAGCTCGGCGACCAGCACGTCGATCTGCGGGTGCATGAGCGGCTCACCGCCCGCGATCGACACCATCGGCGCGCCGCACTCCTCGATCGCGGCGAGTGCCTGCTCCACCGGCATCCGCTGCTTCAGCACGTTCGCCGGCTGCTGGATCTTGCCGCAGCCCGCGCATTTCAGGTTGCAGGCGAACAGCGGCTCGAGCTCGACGAGCAGCGGGAACTTCTCCCGGCGGGCGAGCTTCTGGCGGAGCAGGTAGGTGCCCACTCGCAGGCTCTGGCGCAACGGCATAGTCATTGCCTTACCTCCTTGGGCAGGCCGAACCGGATGTTCTCGGTAGCGATCACGCGCTCGCCGACCTCGACGGGGCCGAGCCCGCCCAGCGCGGCGACGATGTCATCGACCACGGCGGGCGGCGCCGAGGCGCCGGCCGTGAGGCCGATGGCCGACACGCCAGCCAGCCAGCCGAGCTCGATGTCCTCGGCGCCATCGATCAGGTAAGCGGGCTTGCCCGCCCGCTCCGCCGTTTCCACCAGGCGGCGCGAGTTGGACGAGTTCGCCGACCCGGCGACCAGCACCAGGTCAGCCTCGGCGGCCACGGCGCGGACCGCCAGCTGCCGGTTGGTGGTGGCATAGCAGATGTCATCGCTGCCGGGCCCGCGCGCTGCGGGGAACCGCTCTAGCAGTTCGGCGGCGATCTCGCCGGCCTCATCGGCCGACAGCGTGGTCTGCATCAGGTAGGCCACCTTGCCGGGATCCCGGGGCCGCAGCCTGGCCACGTCGGCTGCGTTCTGCACCAGGACGGCAGCGCCGGGTGCCTCGCCCAGCGTGCCCTCGACCTCCTCGTGCCCGGCATGGCCGATCAGCGCGACCAGGTAGCCGTCAGCGGCGAACCGGCGCGCCTCCACGTGCACCTTGGAGACCAGCGGGCAGGTGGCGTCGACGGTGTTGAGGCCGCGCCGTTCCGCCTCCTCCCGCACGGCGGGTGACACGCCATGCGCGGAGAACACCACGACGGCGCCGTCGGGAACCTCGCTGAGCTCGTCCACGAAGATCGCGCCGCGGCGCTCAAGGCCCGCCACCACGTGGGTGTTGTGCACGATCTGCTTGCGCACGTACACCGGCGGCCCGTGCATGTCCAGCGCCCGCTCGACGATCTCGATGGCCCGTTCCACCCCGGCGCAGAAGGACCGCGGCCCGGCCAGCACGACGCGCCGCCGCCCGGCCGCCGCAGCCCAGCGGGCGAGCGCGGGCCCGGCGAGCCGCAGTGACCGCAGCGCGGCGATGCCGCCTGCCAGGCCCGCGGGGCTGAGCAGCGGCCGCTGCGGCGTATCCGACACGGCCCGGACTACCACGGCAGGCCGGTCGGCGGCAGCGGCGAGCAGCGGAGCGGACTCCATGTCGGCCACCAGCGCGCCGGTGCGCGCCAGCCGCGCTCGCTCGCCGCCGCGGACCAGGTGGCCGACCGTGACGATCTGGCCGGCCTGGGCACGCAGCCCGGCCCGCCGCAGTTCACCGGCCAGCAACGGGGCCGACGGGCAGCTGATCACTGCCCCGGATCCGCTGACTTGCGTGCCGACCACGAGGTCACCGGGCGACAGGTCACCGGTAAGGCCACCGCCCGTGCCCGCTATCGCCAGCATTCCGAACGGGGCCGACCGGAGTACTGCCGCTTGTGCTGCCGATTTCTTCGCCCCGTAGCCGGTCTGCCGGACGTCGCCGCCGGCCCCGATGCCGCGCCGGACGGCTCGCGCCTCCAGCGGCAGCGGCGAGCAGACGAGCAGCCGGTTCATCGCGTTCCTCCGCTCGGCCGGGCCGGCGCAGTCATCAGCCGGCCGCTCATCCGGCACCCGCCAGGTAACGGCCCAGCGCACTGACCGGGAAGACCAGCCGGTACAGGTGATAGTTGATGTAGAAGTCACCGGGGAACCCGGTGCCGGTGTACTGCGGCTCATCCCAGCTGCCGTCCGGGCGCTGATGCTCGGCCAGCCAGCGGATGCCGCGCTCGACGCAGCGCGGCCCGGTTGCGTCCGGCCCGGTTGCGTCCGGCCCGGTTGCGTCCGGGCCGGCCGCGGCGGTTCCGGCCGCGGCGTCCCCGGCGACTCCGGTCCCGGCCTTGCGCCCGGCCGCCGCGCTGGCGTGTGCCGCCCCTTCGCCCGCCGCGAGCAGCGCGAGCAGCGCCCACGCGGTCTGCGAGGCGGTGGACTCACCCCGGCCCGCCAGGCCCGGGTCGTCGTAGGACCGCAGGTCCTCGCCCCAGCCGCCGTCCGGGTTCTGGTGCTCCCTGAGCCAGCCGACGGCACGCCTGATCGGCGGCTTGGCTGGCTGCACGCCGGCCGCGATCAGGGCGGGCACGACCGCGCCGGTGCCGTAGACGTAGTTCGCTCCCCACCGGCCGAACCAGGATCCGTCGCTCTCCTGCGCCCTCAGCAGCCACGCCACGCCGCGGCGCACCGCCCGGGAGCCGGCCATGCCCTCCGCGGCCAGTGCCTCCACCGTGTGCGCCGTGACGTCAGCGGACGGCGGGTCGATCACCTCGCCGAAGTCACAGAACGGCAGCTTCGTCACGATCTTCCTGGTGTTGTCGGCGTCAAAGGCGCCCCAGCCGCCGTCCCGCGACTGCATGCCGGTCAGCCAGCGGATGCCGCGCGCCGTGGCCGCTGCGCACCGGGGCTCGGCGGACGGCGCGACCCGGCGGAGCGCGAGCAGCACCTCGGCGGTGTCGTCGATGTCCGGGTAGCCGTCGTTGTCGAACTCGAAGGCCCAGCCCCCCGGGCTGAGCCCGGGCCTGCGCGCCTGCCAGTCACCCGGCCCGCGGATCTCCTCGTCGAGCACCCAGCTGGCCGCCGACGCCAGCGCCGGATGGTCGGCGGGCAGGCCCGCGTCGGACAGGGCGATCATCGCCAGCACGGTGTCCCAGACCGGCGACTGGCACGCCTCGAGCCGCCTGACCTGGCCGTCGGCCGAGTCTTCCCAGATCGTGAACCGGTCCAGGCCGGCCAGGCCGCGCCTGATCACCGGGTGCTCCAGTCCGTAGCCGAGCAGGTGCAGCGCCATCAGCGAGTACACCCAGGGTGGCTGGATCCCGCCCCAGGACCCGTCAAGTTCCTGCCTGGCGATGATCCACTCCGCGCACCGGCGCAGCGCGGCTGTCCTGACCGCGCGCATCGGGCGGGTGCCCAGGCCATGCCGGTGGTAGGCATGGAGCACCCGGTCAAGCCCGCCGAAGAAGGCCGGCCAGCCGCTCCGGACTGTGCCCGCGGCGGCCCGTTCAGTATCCGCGGCAGCTGGCCGCAGCTCGGCCAGGCCGAAGGGCAGCGGGCGGACCGGGCGAAACGATCCGACGATCGTCAGCGGGACGATCGTCTGCCTGGCCCAGCAGGCCCAGTCATGCAGGTTGAGCGGGAACCAGCCCGGCAGGTAGATCATCTCCGGCGGCATCACCGGCAGCTCGTCCCAGGACCACTCGCCGAACAGGGCCAGCCAGATCCGGGTGAATACCCGGGTCGCCGGAATCCCGCCGGCCGCGCGGATCCAGCCGGCCGCCCGGGCCATGTGGGCGGCGTCCGGCGAGTCGCCCGCCAGCCGCAGCGCGACGTACGCCTCGACGGTCGTGGACAGATCAGCGTCGCCCTCGTAGTAGTTGGCCCAGGTACCGTCTGCTCGCTGCCTGGACCTGATCCACCGGGCCGCGGCGGCGCTCTCATCCTCGGTCCGGATGCCGAGGAACTCGCGGAGCAGCAGGTCCTCCGCGTCCATCGTGACGTTGGTCTCCAGTTCGCCCTGCCACCAGCCGCCTGAGTGCTGCTGGCCGAGCAGGTAACGGGCCGCCCGGTCGAGCGCCGTCCGCGCAGCCTCCGGCGCGGCCGGCCGGCCGGCCCGCGCCTGCGTCACCGTCATCTCGCTGTCACCGCCATCCCGCTGTCCCAGGGTCAGCTCTGCCGCGCCGTGATGAACTCGGCGATCCCCGCGAACTCCGCCCGTACGTCGCCTGGCATGTCGGTCTCGGCCAGGCACTGGCCGGCCGAGGCAAGCTGCACGTCTGCCTCGGCCTCCGCCCACGCCTTGCCGCCCGCCGCCTCGATCAGGTCAGCGGCGCGCAGCAGGTCATCCTCGCTGAGCGGCTCGGCGCCGGCCAGCAGCGCGCCGAGCTCGTCACCTGGCCTGCTGCCGCTGGTCAGCGCCGCAACCACCGGCAGCGACTTCTTCCTGGTCCGCAGGTCCGAGCGGACCGGCTTGCCGGTGACCTCGGGTGCGCCCCAGATGCCGAGCAGGTCGTCGGTGAGCTGGAAGGCAAGCCCGGCGTGCGCGCCAAACCCGGCCAGGCCCATCGCGAGCTCAGCGGGCGCTCCGACGTAGATCGCGCCGATGCTGCACGCGCACGCCATCAGCGCCGCCGTCTTGTCGCCCGCCATTTCCAGGCATTCCTCCAGCGTGACGTCATTGCGGCGCTCGAATGCCAGGTCCGCGCCCTGGCCGGCGATGAGCCGCTGCACTGACGCGGACAGGCAGCGGGACGCCCACATACCCTGCGGCGCCGGCCCTTCCAGCAGGATGTCCTGAGCGAGCACCAGCAGCGCGTCGCCGGCCAGGATGGCCGCTCCGACGCCGAACACCGTCCACGCCGTCGGCCGGTGCCTGCGCTCGGTGTCGCCGTCCATGATGTCGTCGTGCACGAGGGAGAAGTTGTGCACGAGTTCCACTGCGGCCGCTGCGGCCACCCC
>DATGVY010000179.1:0-4183 GCA_035299845.1 Streptosporangiaceae bacterium | reverse complement strand
CGTCCCGCTGCTGGCCGGGCATGCCGTCATGCCGGTGCCGGAGCCGCACACCAGGTCCACGCCGGCGTTGAAACCCGTGAGCCTGGAGGCGTTGGCCGGGGCGTACTGGGCGGCCAGGCCCGGCGCGCAGCTGCTGAGGGCACAGCTGTCGGCCACGGCGAGGGCGGCGGCGTCGGCGCCGTTCTGCAGTTCGGCGCGGTTCTGGTAAAGCTGGCCCACGTCGATCGCCAGCGCACCCATGCCGAGCAGCACGCCGCCGCCGATAAAGATGGCCACAAGCACGCCGACCGCGCCCCGCTCGTCCCGGCCAAGCAGCCGCAGCATCGGGCGGGCCAGGCCCATTATCAGCTCTCGCATGGCATGACTCCGGTGGCTGTGAGGGTCGGCGACCCATAGCCACCGCCGCCAAAGAGCGCGGCGATGGCCCCGACCGGGGTGACGTACGTGAACGTGTAGCTGGTTATGACCGTCGCCTCGGAAGTCTGGGTGGCACCGGGCGGGCAGGCGGTCACGGTCACCGTTACCGGGCTAAGTCCCACGGCCGCGCCCTGCGCGCGGGCCGTCACCGCCGCGGTGGACTGGCCGAGCGCCGCGAGCCTGGCGCCCTCGCGGGCCGCCTGGGTCAGCGTGATCTGGACGTTGACCGCCCGGCCGAAGTCGATGATGCCGAAGACGAGCAGCAACAGCAACGGGAGCAGCAGCGCGAACTCCACGGCGGCGGCACCGCGGTCCCCGCCTGGTACGCGGACCCTGGATGGTCGCCGGTTCATGGTCGGCTATCCCTTCGATTCATGACGGCGGGCGGGACGGCCAGAAACCTCCGTCCCGCCCGTGCCACGCGGTCAGAATCCGGCGAGGGGAACGTTGAACAGGTTCAGGACGCCTTGCCCGAGCGCGGCAACGGCACCGGCGATCACCGCTGCGATCAGGCCGATCATCAGCGCGTACTCGGCCGCGGTGCCGCCACGATCCCCGCCCAGCAGCTGGCTGAGGAAGTCCCGCGGCAGCGCGCACCAGGTGAACATCGTGGGTTCCCTTCGACACCCGGCGAGAGTCGGCGCGGACGTGGCCCGGCAGGTGGCTCTCGCCTCTGCTCGTGGTCTCTGAGCTGAGTCAGGCTGCGGCGATCTTGGCGGCTACGTCGGTGAACACGGTTGAGATGTTGGCGCCGAGCGCAGTGACCGCCACGATGATCACACCAGCGATCAGGGCGACGATCAGGCCGTACTCAACGGCGGTCGCGCCGCGGTCGTCCCGGCGCAGCCGGTCGGTCAGGAAGCCCTGCAGGAACACGACGAACTTGAGCATGGGAAACTCCTTTGACGGTCAGCGGGCGGTGATCCCGCTCCCGGGATGTGACCCCACCCCAGGGTCGGACGGCACCGCGCCGCCCAGTACGGGGGAACTCCTGAGCTGAATCAGGCTGCGGCGATCTTGGCGGCTACGTTGGTGAACACGGTTGAGATGTTGGCGCCGAGCGCAGTGACCGCCACGATGATCACACCAGCGATCAGGGCCACGATCAGGCCGTACTCAACGGCGGTCGCGCCGCGGTCGTCCCGGCGCAGGTGCTCGGTCAGGAAGCCCTGCAGGAACACGACGAACTTGAGCATGGCGAAACTCCTTTGACGGTCAGCGGGCGGTGATCCCGCTCCCAGGGTGTGACCCCACCCCACGGTCGGACGGCACCGCGCCGCCCAGTACGGGGGAACTCTGGAGGATCGCGGCCGGTTTGCGGCATCGGCCGGCCGGCCCGAAAATCTCGCCGGATAGCCGACATGTCGGCCGACCGGCCGACATCGGGCGCCGATCAGTCAGCTCCAGGGCGGGGACGTCCCGTTTCCCTGGCCGGATGCATACCGTGAGCGGCGTGAACGTGATGTGGGCCGCGGGGGGTGCGGTCGCGGGGCTGCCAGCGGGTGCCGCGCTGCGCGGCGCGGTCTTCCGGCTGTCGGTGCCGGCCGGTGACCCGGACCGGACCAGTTGCCCGCGCTGCGCGGCCCCGGTGCGCCGCTGGCTCGCCACCCGGTGCGGGCATTGCGGCGGCAGCTTCGGCACCCCGGCAACGCTGGAGCTGGCTACCGCCGCAGTGCTCGCGCTGCTGGCCGGCAGGTTCGGCAGGCAGCCCGACGTGGTCGCGTTCGCCTTCCTTGGCGCGCTCAGTGTGGCGCTGTCCGCGATCGACATCGCGGTTCAGCGGCTCCCCGACCGGCTGACCCTGCCCGCATTTCCGGTGCTGATCGCCTTGCTGGCCGGGTCGGCCGCGATCCAGCATGACGCTGGCGCGCTGGTGCGGGCATTGCTGGGCGGCGCGGCACTGGCGATCTGCTATTTGCTGCTGGCGCTGCTGCGACCCGGGCAGCTGGGCGGCGGTGACATCAAGCTCGCAGGCCTGGCCGGGCTCGTCCTTGGCTGGCTGGGCTGGGCTACCCTGCTCGCCGGGGCAGCGCTCGGTTTCCTGCTCTCCGCCGCGGCCATCCTGGCGCTGCTGGCCGCACGGCGGATTACCCTGCGCAGCGCGATCTGCTTCGGGCCGTTCCTGCTCGGCGGCACCCTGCTCGCGATCCTCGCCAGCGGCAGTAGCCCGGGCGGGTAAGGGCCTGATTCCTGGACGAGTCATCGGCAGTCGGCAGGCTGACCTGGCTCAGAACTGGGCGGCGGCATGGTCAGGTCGTTCTTCCGCATCGCTGAGCACAGGTACCAGCCTGGCCATCGGATCACGTTCCCCAGGACTCCTGACATAGAGAGAAGATCTATGCAATGCCCAGGTGGTCTTTGACCTCGTAACGCAGGATCAGTTCGGTGCCGGGGTAGCAGGTCCGGGTTTCGGTGAGCTGACTGCAGAGCGTGGCGAGGGCGCGGGTGCGCCGGGGCGCGGTCAGCGGGTCGAGCCGGACGGTGAGCATGCCGTCGCCGGGGATGATGTCGCCGCTGGTTGTGAGGGCTTCGCGGATGAGGGCGGCGGCTTCGTAGCTGGCGCGGGCGTAGTGCCCGTGCAGGGCGCGGGCGAGGATGACCTCGGTGTTGAACGCGGCCATCCGTACCGCGTGGGTGATCAGCTTGGTCTCGGTGTCCAGGCGCACCATCTTCGGGTTGTGCTGGCCGAGCGGGATCTTCGCCGGCACGACCCGGGCGGCGTCCTGCGCGGCTTGCAGCTTGCGGCGGGCGGTGCCGACGGGGGCCTCCAGCCGGGCGAGGGTCTTGTTCTTGATCACGACGGTGGTGCCGGGGGCGGGGTCCTTCAACTCGGCGAGCCGGGCGTCGCGCCTGGCCTCGGCCCGCTCGAGGGCCTTCCTCGCGGAGGCGACGGCGGCCTTGGCGGTCTTCTTCGCCGGGTTCGGCACCATGCGGCCGGGATCGTCGGGGATGACGGCGTAGCTGTCGAGGGCGTCCAGGGCGAAGTGGGCGCGGCCGTAGCGGAAGTAGTTCTCCTCCCGCCACCGCGATGTCATCCGCCAGGCGACGGCGGCGGCGGGCAGGTCGTCGCGGCGGCGGGTGGTCAGGATGTGCGCTTGGCGCATGAGGCCGTCTTTGGCGGGCTTGCGGCGGGTGACCTGGCGCAGGTCCAGGACCCGGCCCTTGTGCCTGCCGGTGCTGACGGTCAGCTGCACGCCGGTGTCGGCCAGGTCGTATTCGCGGGGCTTGCCGTCGTCCCCGGCCCAGGTCACGGGGGTGAACTGGTCGCCGGGCAGGTCGGGCAGGTCCTTGCCGGCGTCCTTCTTGCGCCAGGTGAGCAGGTGAAACCCGGCGTCGATGATCTCGGCGAACAGGCCCGGGGACCAGCCGCCCCGGTCGAAGCACAGCGTGGGCCTGGCGTGCTCGCCGGCGATCTGGCGCAACGTCGGGAGCAGGCCGCGGATCTGTCCGGCCAGGGAGTCCGACGGCTCGCCGATGACCACCAGCAGCGGGTCTCCGGCGCCGTCGGTGACCCAGGTCTCCTCGGTCGCGGGGGCGGGGAACTTCAGCCGGGCCACGTGTCCCTGCTGGATGTCGCGGGTGCCGAAGTAGGCGCGCATGTGCCCGTCGATGTAAAGGAACCCGAGCTGATCGGGCCGGGCGGCGGCGTGGCGGGCGGCGATGGCCAGCTGCAGGCTGGCGGCCTTGCCGCGGGCGGCCATCTCCGACAGCTTGCGGCGGATCGTCTTGACCTCCGGCGCCCGGTCCAGGCCCAGCACCCGGCCCA
>DATGVY010000178.1:0-5153 GCA_035299845.1 Streptosporangiaceae bacterium | reverse complement strand
CAGCGCCAGCGTCGACTTGCCGCAGCCGGACGCGCCGGTGATCAGCACCACCTCACCTGCCGGCACCCCGAGGTCCACGTGCCGCAATGCCGCGGTTGCCGCGCCCAGATAGGCGAATGACACGTCCTCGGCACGCAGCTCAGCGCTGGCCCGGGGGGACGACCCCCCGGAACCCCCCGGCTCAGGAGCGACGCTGATGGCCCTGCCTCCTCCTGGCGTCGGCGACCCACATCACCGCGGCGACGATCAGCAGCGTGCCGCCTGCCACGAGCACCGTGGCCCCGTCGGACACGATGAAGTGAGGATTACCGAAGATCGGGTTCTGATCACCGGGCTGGTAGTTGGCCAGCTCCATCCACGTCCCGTCGGCGAGCAGCAGCACCGCCAGGACGCCGAAGATCAGCGCCGCTCGCTTCATGTGAGGCCTCCCTCTGAGGGCTGGGTACCGGGAACGGCGGGATCGGCGAAGGCCGTCGAGATGCCGGCCTGGCTCTGGCCGGGTTCGGCGAATGGATCTGGCGCGCCCGCCGCCCGGGACCTGCTCGCGCCGAGCGAGGGCACCACCGAGACCACGACGCGATGGGCCAGGACCGCGCTGACTGCCGCCTCGACGCCGTTGCCGACCGCGTTGGACCAGGTGTCCACCCACATCTGGTACCAGGTGTAGAAGGTCGCGTTCAGGTACGGATCGAAGGTCCAGTCGGTGAGGAACGCGTTCGGGCCGCCGCGCAGCACCCCGATCATCAGCCCGTCTATCACCATGGACAGCTTGCTGGCGCCGGTCCCGTACGCCCGCCCCCGCCGCGCCACGATGTACAGGTCGCAGAAGATCCCCTGAGTGAGCCCGTCGGTCCAGTCCAGCGCCCCGTGCCCGCTGCCGAAGAGCAACTGGGACAGCAGGAAGTTGACGAACACCATGGCGGTCACGCAACCGGGCTTGCGCACCAGCGCAACGCCGACCATGAGCAGGAACATGTACGGAAGGTCATTGACGTGCAGCAGGGTTGTCCCTGGAATCACGTCGATGATCGGCTTGAGGAACTGGTCGCCGATGATGTTGTCGTAGACCTCGAGCAGCACGCCGAGAGCCGCGACGATCAGGATGTCCTGGGTCGTCCAGCGCTCCCACCGCTTCGAGCGCAGCGCGGCCCACAGAACGATGCCGATTCCGGCCAGGCAGACCGCCCAGACCAGAACGTAGAAGAACAGGTTCGTGCTGGGTGACAGCCTGATGGTGGTGTTGGAAAGGACGACTGCGGTGCCCATGCATTCCTCCATACGCGCGCCGTCAGCAGGGCAAGTCCCCTTCTCCCTGGAGCGTCCCTGTGTCGCGGGCTGAGGCCGCGGCCTGCGCGGGCAACCGAGCGGGGCGAACAGGCGTAAGGGACATCGCTACGGACGACATGGGCATCATGGCCGCAATCCCATTGAAGGATGCGGCCCGATCGATCGGCAACACCAGAACGCCGTTCTTCATTCACTGTTCACCCGCGCAGCGGGCGCAGCCGGCCCGGACGTCCCGTCCAGACGACTGGCGGCGCCTGCCTAGTGCCGCGGCAGCTGCGCTACCCGCGCTCGCAGGATTGCCCGCGCCGAGGCAACATTGGCCGCCTCTTCCTGCTGCTGCGGGCACTCGCCGGCAATGATCGCGCGCTCAAGCCTGGCGCGGGCGCATCCCGGGCTGATCATCTCGAAGGCCATCTTCGGATCGAGCTGCGACATCGCCCGGGCCCGCGCGAGCACGTTCTCCGCGTCGCCCACCCAGACGTCCTTGATCCGCCCGCCGCCGCGGCGGTGGTCGATGAGCACCGAGACGACGTGGCCCGCCTGGGCGTAGGCGAAGCTCATCGTCACGGCCTCCTGCGCGCCGCGCAGGTCACCGTAGCACCAGCACTCCCCCACTGACGGGGCGCCGGCTGACAGCGCCCAGCCCGGCTCCCTGACCCCGCAGCCAGCCAGCCGGCCAGCCGCAGCGGCGGCGGCGGCGCGGAGCCCAGGTGAGCCCACTGCGCCCAGCGCGCGCAGCAGCGCGAGCGCGGCAGGCGTGCCCGATACCTCGGCCGCGGGAACGAGCTCGGCGGCTGCGCCGCTGCCGCCGAGTGCGGCCAGGATGTCCGAGCCCCACAATTCGGCGTGCAGCGGGCTGGCGATGTCAGCAAGGACCACGCGCGCCTCCATCAGGACGGCGGCGAATGCGTCCGCTGGCGGGCAGGCGCCGAAGATGGCCTCGGCATCACCGTCAATCGCGAACCGTCCTGGTGGCTCGCCAGACGACTGCTGGATCATGCGGGCATCCTGCCACGAGTGACGTGCCCATCCGCCAGGATCGCGCGGATCGCGGATCACGACGGCACCCGCGCGCTTGGCCCGGGCGTGCAGAGTGTACGTTGCGCAGCCCGCCGTCGTGTCCCTACCAGGCGCCGGGGAGTTCCTCCCCGTACCAGAACTCGATGATCCGGTGCGCGATCGAAACCGGCGGCGGCAGCAGCAGCTCGCCGGACGCCACGGCGGCTCGCACTTCCTCCCGGGAGAACCAGCGGGCCTCGGCGATTTCATCGTCATCGACCCGGATCTCCTGGCCGCCAGCGGCCTCGGCATGGAAGCCGAGCATCAGGCTGTGCGGCATGGGCCAAGGCTGGCTACCGAGGTACCAGGCCTGGCCGACCCTGATGCCGGTCTCCTCCGCCACCTCGCGTGCGACGGCCTGCTCAGCGGACTCACCCGGCTCTACGAAGCCGGCCAGGATCGACACCCGCCGCTCCGGCCATCGCGAGTTCCGCGCCAGCAGGCAGCGCCCGGCCGGATCCGTCACCAGCATGATCACTGCAGGGTCGAGCCGGGGGAAGTGCTCGCTACCGTCGACGGGGCAGCGCCGCGAGTGCCCCGCGTCGCCAGGTTCGGTCACGGCGCCGCAGCGCGAGCAGTGCGTGCTGACAGCGTGCCAGTTGGCCAGCGCAACCGCGTGCGTCATCAGCCCGGCGTCCCGGTCACCGAGGAGCTGGCCGATCTCCCGCAGGCTGGCAGGCCGGGCGCCCGGGGCAGAGCCCGGGTCCGGCAGCGGGCCGAGGACGCCGAAATACACCACCCCGGCCGCGTCCGCGCCCAGCAGGAACCTGATTCCGTGCGGTGCCGCGGCCGGCCTCACGAAGACAAGCTCCGCGCCGCCCTCGCTGAACCGGGCCAGCGCCCGGCCGTCATCGATGACCAGGACGCGCGTGCCGGGACCGGCCCAGGCCGCCTCCAGCCAGGCAGTGTCCGTCCGGTGCTGTGCTGCCCTGTCGACGGCGCTGCGGGCCAGCGTGAGCCTGCCGAGCACCCCCGTGCCCGCCAGGCTGGCGAACCCGCCCGCGCCCGCCGGGTCTCCGGCGCCCCCCGGGCTGGCCAGCCCGCCAGCGCCGGTCAGCGCCGCCTCATCGGGGTCAGCGTGATAGTCATCCCCTGGGCGGAAGCCAGCGGTAGCATTCACCGCCCAGCCACCAGATCCCTGGCCGCCGCGGCGAACTCGTCCCAGAGATAGGCGACCGCCTCCGCCCCCTTCAGCAGCAGCGCCATGTCGACCCTCTCATTCGGGGCGTGGATGCGATCTTCGTCCAGGCCTACCCCGACGAAGACCAGCGGTGCCGCCAGGATGTCCGCCAGGTCCGCCTCCGGCCCGCTGCCGCCCTCGCGGGTGAACAGCACCGCACGGCCGAACGCCCGCTGCAGGGCGCGCCGCGCCGCCAGCACCGCGGGTGAGTCGACCGGCGAGAAACACGGCCGGACGCCCGGCCCGCCAATGGTCACCGTCGCCTGGATCCCGGCCGGGGTGCGATTCGCGACATACTCGCGCAGCGCGGCCGCGACCTCCGCTGGCTCCTGGCGGGCGACCAGCCGGAAGGACAGTTTCGCGTGCGCCTCGCGCGGGATGATCGTCTTGCCGCCCGGCCCGGTGTGGCCGCCCCACATGCCGTTGATCTCCGCGGTCGGCCGTGCCCAGATCCGCTCCAGCGTGCTGAATCCGGCCTCTCCCGCGGCGGCGCCGCTGTGACCGGCATCGGCCAGCCATGCCTGCTCGTCGAACGGCAGCTGCCCGAGCCTGTCGCGTTCCTGCTCGGAAAGCCGCGCCACGTTGTCGTAGAACCCGGGCAGGGTAACGCTGCCGTCGGCGGCGTGCAGGCCGGCCAGCAGGTCTGCGAGCGCGTGCAGCGGATTGGGCACCCCGCCGCCGAAGGAGCCCGAGTGCAGGTCACGCTCCGGTCCGGTCACCTCGATCTGCGCGTCGATCACCCCGCGCATGCCCACGCACATCGATGGCACGTCCGCTGCCCACATGGAGGTGTCCGTTACGACGACCACGTCGCAGTCGAGCCGGTCCCGCTGGCTGCGCAGCAGCTCGGCAAAATGCGGCGAGCCCGACTCTTCTTCGCCCTCGATCAGCAGCTTGAGGGTGACCGGCGGCGCGTCATGACCGCCTGCCTCCAGGCAGGCACGCACGCCGAGCGCGTGGAACAGCACTTGCCCCTTGTCGTCCGATGCGCCCCGTGCCAGCAGCTTGCCATCGCGCTCGGCCGGCTCGAACGGCGGGGAATCCCACTCATCAAGCGGCTCGACGGGCTGGACGTCATGGTGGCCGTAGACGAGGACTACCGGCGCGGCCGGGTCAACGGCCGGCCAGTGCGCGAAGACCGCCGGCATGCCCGTGGCGCTTCCGCTCCCGGTCTCCCAGACCTCCGCCACCGGGAAGCCTGCCCCGCGCAGGTGCCCGGCCAGCCAGTCGGCTGACCGCCTGACGTCGGCATGCCTGCCAGGGTCGGCGGAGATCGACGGGATGGCCAGCCACTGCTTGAGCGCACCGAAGAACTCCGGCGCGCTGCGATCGATGTAGCCGCGGACGTCCGTGCTCAAGACCCGCCTCCTCGCGCGATGACGATCAGAACTCTAGCGAGCTGCGCCCGCCGCGAGACTGCCTACGGTCGGCGGGGAACCACGGGCTAACACGGCTGCCTGGGGGCATGCGGGGCTCGCTGGCTGTAGGCATTGCCCCATGGTGTCCCAGAGTCAGCGGGCATCAGGCCAGAGGCGACCGCACGAACGAGCTTTGATCTAGCGGGTTTCGCCGTTCGTAACGCCGAGCCCTCCTAGTAGCCTGTCAGCGCTGAATTGCAGGATAGAGG
>DATGVY010000177.1:0-2428 GCA_035299845.1 Streptosporangiaceae bacterium | reverse complement strand
GCCGAGAGCTGAACGGTTACGCCGGGGCGGAGACAGTGCCGGACTACCGTCACATCCCTGCAGCCCTGATGGCGGTGATCACTAACAGGGCCGGCTACAACGGCATCACCCAGCGGATAGACGACTCCGTTTTCCCCGACCAGATCCGCGACATGATCCGCGAGAAGGTTGACCTGGAAGACGCGATCCTGGGTGGGGGCATCGGCGAGCTGGAGGCGCTGGCCAGTCAGGGCACGGATGAGCATCGCCTCATCCCGAGCTGGGCGAGCTTCATCGTGGATACGCTGAATAGGTTCAACATGGGGCCAAATAGCCGCGTGGCCGAGGGTGTACTGGTCGGTGTCCAACGCGTCGATCCGGGGGCTTCTCGTCCGGGTCCGCACCGCCTTGGCCGAGCTGGTGGCCGAGCTGATCGTGCTGACGCCGCAGGATCAGGAGGTGCCGGACAAGCTTGCCGCGGATCAGGCGACCCAGTTCGTGATTACCGGGGATCGCCCCACGATCAACTACAGCTCCCAGCGTGCCGCCGACGGCGGCACGAACGTCGCTGTCGTCGGTGCCTCCGCTCCCGGGCCGGTGACCGTGTCAGGCACGCACGGCAGCGCAATCGGCAGTCAGACCGCCAGCGGTGCGAACTCCAGTGTGGTGGGCAGCCAGGCCGTGCAGGCCGACCATGACGCCATCGTCACCGGGCGGGACGTCACCATTACCAGCGCCGAGGAACAGCCCGTGAAAGAGGGCTGGTGGGCGCGGCTGCGCAAGCGAGGCATGGTCGTCGCCTTCGCCATCATCATCACCGCCGTCGCCGCCGTCGCCGGTACCGCCGTCGCCGTGTGCGCCTGGATCGGCTGGACGCCGTGAGCTAGCCCCACACGGGCGCGGCCCGCCCGTTGATCTTTGTGTACACCAGTGTTCACCAGGTACTATCGGTGTATGGAAACTGCACCAGCCGAGGAAATGAGCGTCCGCGAGCTGCGGGCCGAGCTGGCCGACGTGATCAACGCGGCCGGGATGCACGGCCAAGTCACCTTCGTGACCAGCCGCGGCCGCCGCGTCGCCGCGGTGGTCTCCGTGGCCGTCGCCGAGGGGGCCACGGAGGACAGCCAGGCGGCCGGGGACGCTGCCACGGCGCAGATGTACGCCGTCAACGTCGTGCTCCACGAGGACCGGGGAGGCATCCCCGGCCGGACCATGGCCGAGGTTTTCGAGGAGTACGTCGCTGACCTGCTGCGCGAGTTCGGCGACAGTCCCGACCGTGCCCTGACCGCCGCCCGGGCGGTCGCTGCCAAGGCGGCCGACAAGGTCGGGTACCCGATGCTGTGGCGGCAGGCCGCACTCGCCGTCGAGATGTGCCAGCGGGCCGCTGAGATTGCCGGGCCTGTTCTGCCCGGGTCCTACCGGCCCGGTAGCCGGGCGGGCAGTGTCCGGCGATGACGGGTCCGTTGTTACCGGTACCCGGTGCATTGGCATCGCGAGTTACCTGCCTGTCCCGATGAACAGATCGCGGACCGACGTGCGGAGGATGCGGGCGGCATCGCGCTCGTCGATCTGGCCCGCCCGGACCCCGTCCGCGCAGGCGTGGATGAGGGTGATGCAAGCCGTCACCAGCCAGTTAGCCGGCAGGTCGGTGCGGAAAGAGCCGTCCGCCTGGCCGCGCGCCAGCAGCGTGCCGATCGCCTGGTGCGCGGCCTGATGTGTCCGCGCGACTGCGTCCGGGGTCAGCAGTTCTGCGACCGCCTGTGCCATGGCGCCGTAGCGGGCCAGATGCTGCCAGGCCCCGGCGAGCACCCGGTCCAGGGCTTCGGCTGGAGGTCCGTCGCCGGGGCTCGCGGACTCCAGCGCCTTCATCGTCCGGCCCACGGCGCGTTCGACGGCCGCTTCCAGCAGCGCGTCCCAGGTCGGGAAATGGGCGTACACCGTGACGCGCGATACGCCCGCCTGGGCGGCGACTGCCGAGATGGTGGCATGTCCCTGCAGCTCAAGCAGTTCCTCGGCCGCGTCGAGGATCGCCTCAACGTTCCGGCCGGCGATTTCCCGGTGGTAGCTGGCAGTTCGGTGGGCGGCCATATCAGTGCACCGCCACCCGGACACCGGCCGCGGGCCGCACTACCGGGGCGGCGAAGGCCGCGATGAGCGCGATCCCGGCGGCGATTGCGGCCGTGACGGCGAACCCGTGCCGGTAACCGGCCGCGATCCCGCCGTCGACCGCTACCGCGACTGCCGAGAAGACCGCAACCCCGAGCGCCGCCCCGATCTCGTGCGCGGCGGTCATCAGGCCGGACGCCAGTCCCGCGTGCTCCCCGGCGATGTCGCTCATGGCGGTGATCGCGGCCGCGGGCAGCACCAGGCCGGTGCCGGCGCCGATGACGAGCAGGCCGGGCAGCAGCCCGGTCAGGTAGCCGGACCTGGCCGAGACCGTGGTCAGCAG
>DATGVY010000176.1:0-2317 GCA_035299845.1 Streptosporangiaceae bacterium | reverse complement strand
TGCGCTTCACCACGGTGGACCGGCAGTGGGTGGTCACCGCCTACACCCTGACGTTCGGCAGCCTGCTGCTGCTCGGCGGCAGGCTCGCCGACCTGCTCGGCCGCAAGACCACCTTCCTGGCCGGCCTGGCCGGGTTCGCCGGTGTCTCGGCGATCGGCGGCGCGTCCGTCAGCTTCGCCATGCTGATCACCGCGCGGGCCTGCCAGGGCGCATTCGCCGCGCTGCTGGTGCCCTCGGCGCTGTCGCTGCTGACCACCACGTTCACCGAGCCCAAGGACCGCGGCAAGGCGTTCGGCATCTACGGGGCGATCGCCGGGCCGGCGGCGGCGCACTGGGCCTGCTCCTCGGCGGCGCGCTGACCGAATACCTGTCCTGGCGCTGGACGCTGTATGTGAACCTGATCTTCGCCGGCGTAGCGTTCACCGGCGGGGCGCTGCTGCTGGCCCGCCAGCCGTCCCCGGTCAAGCCCCGGCTCGACATCCCAGGCGCCCTGCTGGTCTCCATCGCGGTGGTCTGCCTGGTCTACGGCTTCTCCAACGCGGCCACGCACACCTGGGCCGCGCCGTCCACCTACGGGTTCCTGGCCGCCGGCCTGGTGCTGGGCGTAGCGTTCACGGCCTGGCAGGGCCGGGCGGCCCACCCGCTGCTGCCACCCCGGGTGGTGCTCGACCCCAACCGGGGCGGCGCCTACCTGTCGATATTCATCGGCACGGCCGGGCTGTTCGGGATCTTCTTGTTCTTGACCTACTACCTGCAGCAGACGCTGGGCTACTCGCCGCTCTTTACCGGCGTCGCCTTCCTGCCGATCAGCGGTGGCCTTGTTGTCATGGCCAACCTGTCCACGATCGTGCTCATGCCCAGATTCGGCCCCAAGCCGCTGGTCGCATTGGGGATGCTAGCCGCATCGGGCGGGGCGGCCTGGCTGGCGCAGCTGGGCCCGCACACCGTTTATGCCACGGGCGTGCTCGGCCCGCTCATCCTGGCCGGGATCGGCATGGGCATGGTGATCGCGCCAATGATCAACACCGGCACCTTCGGCGTGGCCCCCCAAGACGCGGGAGAGGCCTCCGCGACCGTCACCGTCGGCCAGATGCTCGGCGGCTCGGTCGGCACCGCGCTGCTGAACACCATCTTCGCCGCCGCGGTCACCTCCTACATCGCCGCGCATCTCGCCGCGGCCCGGATCATCGGCCGCCAGGCCCTGGCCGGGTTGGCGCTGGCGCACGGCTACGACACCGCGTTCTGGTGGATCGCCGGTATCTTCGCCGGCGGCGCGGTCATCGGCGGCGTCCTGCTCCGCCGCGGGCCGCTGGGCCAGAAGCGCACGCCGTCCCCGGCATCTGGCGCGGTGACCGTGGCACAAGCCGGGGCGAGCCCGGGGCAGGTCCGGTGACCGGGGATTCTGGTCGCGCGGTGTGGCTGGAGCAGGCGTGTTCGTACCTGCGCGGCGCCGACCCGGTGCTGGCCCGGCTGATCGACGCCAGGCCGGACTTCGACCCGCAGGCGTGGCTGGCCCGGCTGCCGCCGATGGACATGTTCGGCGCGCTGCTGTTCCAAGTCATCGGGCAGCAGCTGTCGGTCGCAGCGATCCGCCGTACCCTTGCCCGCATCGGGGCCCTCTTTGACGGGCATCTCCCCGCGCCCGCCGGACTGCTGGCCGTCGATCCCGCCAAACTCCGGGAGGCCGGGCTCTCGTGGCGGAAGATCGGCATGCTCCGCGGCGTGGCGGAGCGGTTGCCGGACGGCCGGCCCCGGTACGTCGGGCCCGACACCGCTGCGCTGGCGTGGCGTTTCGGGCCGCCCGGCAGCCCGGTGGCCCGCGGGATCGATATCCTCACGATCCGTGATGGCCGGGTGAGCGTTCTGCGCACTTTGATCGCGGCCGAACCGGATGCGTGATCAGCCACGGCTGCTCCCCTGGTCGCGGCAGATCCAGGCCAGGAGAAGCGGCTGTTGAAGGCCTGTAGCGGTCACTCATGCCGGGCCGTTTATCCCAGTCGGGGTGAAGAAGGCCGGCGACGAGGGCTCGCGATCCTGGCCGAGCTTGGCGCGTATACGCCCCTGGATGAAGGGAAAGTAGACCGGGATCAAGCACGAATAGAGCGGGCCGGGGATGAGCGCGACCACGACCATCGCGGTGAGGTACCGCCGCGCCTGACTGCCACGGCGGTAAGAGCTTCGCCGTGCCGCACGGGAGTGTCGAAGGCGTGCCGAACAGATAATCTGTACGGCCTGGCGGTACCGCAGTTGATCCAGACAAGAAGAGCCAGATTCGGCAGGGAACGGTCTGGCTACAGTCAGGCCAACCGGGTTAGTC
>DATGVY010000175.1:0-10557 GCA_035299845.1 Streptosporangiaceae bacterium | reverse complement strand
TCGAGCCATCTCGATCTCCTCAGAACGGAGCCACCTGCCATGGATAGAGTCAGTCCAGCCCTCACAGCCACCGTAACCCCAGGCTCGAGGGCCAGCCGTCTCATGCTTGAACAGCAGCGCGGTCTCATCCCGCCGCCGGGTTCGCTGCCAGGAGCCCCATGTCAGGCTCGGCTCAGGCAAAGGACGGGTGCTCCAGGAACGTGGCCGCTGGCGTCCGGAAGCCGCAACCCCGTGCCAGCCGTGGGCCGCGTGGAACTGATGTGGTCGCTGACCGGCGCCGGCTTCCAGCGGGGCACGTCTTCGGTGACTGGAGCCGCCGGCCCGCCGGAGCCGGAAGCCGCGAGTTGATCTTCGTCGCGGCACGCGGATAAGGTCCGCGGCCTTCCGTTGAGGGCAACCCCCAGCGGGGACGCTAACCTCGCCGGCGAGAGAATGTTCGTTCAGGTGCGGCGCGGGCGGCGATTTCAGCAGACCGCGACTCGCGCCAGGCGGATATGGAGCGTCCGCGCGACCGGCGGCCCGGTCACGTTCCGTCACAACGCGGGAGTCTCCGGCAGCTGCTCCAGGCGTCCCCCGCGGACCGGTCCCAGCGGCCGGAACCGTCACGATGATCAGCACCGCGTCATCGTGACCGTCCCGCAGGATTTCGGCCAGGCCCCTCCGATGTCCGGTATCCAGCTGGCCCGACGTTCGGTGTTCACGATCAGTGGCCGCCCGGCGCCCCGCGAGCCGCCGCGAGGTCACCGGCTTCCCCGCCGTGCCCGGCCATCCGGCACAGCCACCCCGCGTCCGGCGCCGGTGCCCCATCCCTCGCGATCTCCCGGCTGCGCCCTCCGATCGAGACCCAGGCCCGCCCGCCATTCCTGACCGGCCAGCGCGAGCAGGCCGTCGTCGCGTCCCTGCGGGCAGCACGGGTCCGGGCACGCAGGCTCGCGGGCCCCGGCAACGACGCCATCGGCGCCGGCCTGATGACCAAGGCCTTCGGACCCAGCGGCTGACCGACCGACCCTCGGCGGTGAAAGCAGAGCAGGAAGGGACCCGGGCGCTGTTCGCTGGCGCGCATGCGGTGCTGCGCAACCCGCCTGGTCACCGCCAGGTGGACGACGACGATGTGCCAGGGGCTGCCGAAGCGGTGCAGGCAGCGAGCCTTCTCATGCGGATTCTCGATCGCGTCGAGGACCGCCTGGGGGCGGTCGCCTGAGTGCCCGGCCAGCTTGTCGATTGTCTATGGTCTCCGGCGGGCCGTACACAGCAGTACCGATAACTCGTAAATCCCCAGGTCACGTGCGCGTGAAGGTCCCGCGGCAGATCTCACATGCCAGCCTCACGCCGCCACGGCCGGGGCGCGCCGTGCCCGTGCCCAGCCTGTCACCTTGGAGATGACGGCGCGGCGCTCCCTTGCCAGGCCGGGCATGCGGGCACGGGACAGGTCATTCCGCCCGGTGACAAAGCTGCCGGGCACCGTCGTGCGACAGCACATTGCAGACTGTCCGCGACACGCCCTGGGAGTCGCTCACCGAGTCGATTTCAAGGGAGAGCGCCAAGGTCACCAATCATCCGCTGCGAGTCCGTCGCGGCCAAAGGCCCTGCAGGGGCGGCGGTCGTCGGCCGCCTGCGGCTGCCTGCTACGCAGTGTGAGCCCGGCCCATGCTGCCTGGAGGCTCGTGCCGGCGACAGATCGATTATTTGCGGCTGTGTGCGATCCGGGATCGGCGTCGCGTCGAGCACAGATCAGCCAATTCTGGTTCCTGCGGGAGAGGGGTTGGTCGGCCTCGGCGAATCCGGTCGTTCGGAGCTTGAGGCTCCTCGCTTCAGTAAGCGACTCGGTGCGGCAGTCCTCCGCAGGGCGCGGACGGTGGCCTGATCGTGGTTCCCGCTGATAGTCCTTCCACGCTTGCTTGATCGCCCCAACTGGTGGCGCATGTGCGCAGCACGATCGCCGATCAGCCAGAAGTCGCCGACTAGCAGGCCCTTCGGGTCGCTGAACGACTACCTCCTGATCACTGCGCGCACCCACTGGATCGCTAGACACCCGTTTCGGGCGGTGGGTAGCTTGAGGTGTGGTGCTCATGCGGGCATGGTCGTGTGGCGAGTGGGAGGACATCCTCAGCCGCAGTTTCGTGCCGCTTGCCACGCCGGTGACCGGGCCGGACTTCTCCGGGAGTGCCGACCACCGTGTGGTGGGCGAGGGCGTCGCGGTCACCGCGGTTCGCAATGAAGCCTGCCGTTCCGAGCGCACTTTCCGGCACATCGCCGCATCCAATGACGATGACGTCATCTTCTCCATGCAGCGCATGGGTGTCTGTTACGCGAGTCAGCAGGGCAGGACTGCCCAGGTCACCGCCGGGTGCGGTGTGCTGTACACGACTGGCCTGCCGTGGTCGCTGCACATCCCGGATGCGAACGAGAGCTTGGTCATCCAGGTGCCCCGCGAGCGACTCGGCCTGTCACGGAAGCTAGTCACTGGCCTGAGCGCGGTGACCGTTGATGCCACGGAGCCTGGATTCAGGCTCGTCAGCAGGTATGCCGCGGCGCTCTTCGACGAATCCGGCGGCGGCGACAGGAGCGCGTATGGCCGGATCGCTGTCGACCTGCTGGCGGTCCTGGTCTGGCAGATGGCCAACGACAAGGGCGCTGCTGTTAACCCGGCCGATATCCACTTGGCTCGGCTTCAGCGGCTGGCCCGGGAGAATATCGCCGACCCGCGGCTGGGCGTCTCGCTGCTCGCCTCGATGGCCGGCGTCTCGGTACGCACGGTGTATTCGGCGTTCGCTACGATCGGCCTCACCCCCGCGGAATACATCCGGCGCCAGCGTATCGAGGCGGCGGCGGCGCGGCTGAGTTCGTCTGGTGTGTCCATCACCGACATCGCGATCAGCGTCGGATTCAGCGACGTCACCACCTTCGGCCGGTGCTTCAAGCGGCGGCACGGCATCACCCCCTCCCAGTGGCGAGGGGCGGCCCGCTAGAGGTCGTCACCGACTGCACAAACCGCCGAATCAGGTTGCAGGCAGCACCTCACGGTGTGAGTCCTGCGCTTTCTACTGTCGGATTACAGGCGTCGCCGGCAACGCAGGCGGCCGCCCAGTCCGGGATCCCGTTGGGGCGGACCGGGCGCTGGCCGGGAGGTTGCGACCGCGATCGCGTTTCTGCTGTCCGGTGACGTCTTGTGCATCACGGGCATGCCTGGCGATCAAGGCGGCTTCCTCGCCTGAGCGCCTCGCACCACAAAGACAGCCGGCCACTAAAGAACAAAGGAGCGATGTCTCATGGCTCTTCCGGTAAATGAGCGGCAGGCCGCCACGATCAGCCCGGAGGCGACGGCGTTCCTGCGGAGCCAGCCGTCGTTGAGCGGGCCGCCTTCCCTCTACGCAGACATGGCTTCCCCTGCTCAGGTTCCCGTCTTCCGTGCGCAGTTCCAGGAGCAGGAGGACATCGTCGAGGAGAAGATCATCTCCGACAACGACCTGGTCATCGAGCGTGACACGATCACCGGGGTTCCCGTGATCATCGTGCAGCCCCGCCAGACCGCGGAGGACATGCGGGGCAAGGCGGTCCTCAACATCCACGGCGGGGGCTTTACCATCGGCACGGGCCGCGAGCGCACGGCCCTGCTCACCGCAGCTGAGCTGGGCGCGACCGTCTACTCGGTTGATTACACGCTCTCGCCGGAAGCCGCGTTCCCCGTAGCAATCGAGCAGAGCCTGGTGGTCTACCGGGATCTGACCGCCCGGGTCGGTGGGCGCAACCTCGCCGGGGTTGCAAGCTCGTCGGGTGGCAGATCATGCTCGCGGCGGTCAACCGTGCCCGCAGGCAGGGCCTGCCGATGATTGCGGCGCTCGGTCTCTACACACCAGCGTCTGACATCTCCGGTGACGGCGACTCCGGCGTCGTGAACAGCGACCGCGACCTCATGCCGACCGACCTGGCGCTGGCTTTCGCCCATCTCAATTACGTGCCAGGCGCAGATCTCCATGACCCGGAGGTCTCACCGATCTGCGCCTCGTACGACTCCGGCTTCCCGCCGACCGTGGTCAACACCGGCACGCGCGACTCGCTGATGAGCAATTCCATCCGCCTGTACTGGGTGCTTCGCGAGGCGGGCGCCGACGTCGAACTCCTCGTCTCCGAAGGCATGTGGCACGGTTTCAACTGGGAACCCGCGCTCCCCGAAGCCATCCGCGCCCGAACCGCCGTCTATGACTTCCTGCGCTCCCGGCTGTCACGGGCCCCGGCTTCCAGCCGCGGATCCGGATCGGGGTGAGTAGCAGTGACGACGCGGAGCGCAGGTGCGCCGGTCCCGGCAGGCGACACCATCGACATTGTGCTGGTGGTCAACGGGACGGCCCGCGTTCTGCCGGTCGAGGCACGGGTCAGCCTGCTGGATGCGCTGCGCGAGCACACGGGGCTGACCGGGACGAAGAAGGGCTGTAACCAGGGGGCGTGCGGCGCCTGCACCGTGCTGGTAGACGGCCGGCGGATGGTCAGCTGCCTGGGCCTGGCGGTGCAGTACAGCGGGCTGGAGATCACCACGATCGAGGGCCTGTCCGCTGGCGGCACCCCGCACCCGCTACAGGCCGCTTTCATCCGGCATGACGGGTTCCAGTGCGGCTACTGCACGCCCGGGCAGATCTGTTCTGCCGTGGGCATGCTGGCCGAGCACCGGGCCGGCTCGGCCAGCGCCGTGACCGCCGACGCGGCGGCGTCGCCGTCGCTGTCCGACTCCGAGATCCGCGAGCGGATGAGCGGCAACCTGTGCCGTTGCGCCGCCTACAACGGCATCGTGGACGCGATCCGCGAGGTCGCGGACAGCCAGGTGCAGCGGTCGGACGGCCCGGTGCGGCGATGAGGCAGTTCTCTTATGTCGCTGCGGCCGATGCCGGCTCGGCCGTGGACCTGATGACACGCACGCCCGGGGCCAGGTACCTGGCCGGCGGCACGAATCTGGTCGACCTCATCCGCGAGGGTGTGGAGCAGCCGGTCATGCTCGTGGATGTCACCTCGCTGCCGCTGACGGGGATCGAGGAACTAACGGGCGGCGGGCTGCGGATCGGGGCGCTGGTGCGTAACAGCGACCTGGCCGCTTCCCCGCTGGTCCGGACTCGATTCCCGGTCGTGGCCCAGGCTGTCCTGGCCGGGGCATCGGCCCAGATCCGTAACATGGCCACCACCGGCGGGAACCTCTTGCAGCGCACCAGGTGCGGGTATTTCTACGACCTCGCGGCGGCATGCAACAAGCGGGAGCCCGGAACCGGCTGCGCCGCGCTGGGGGGCGGGTTCAACCGGATGCACGCGGTGCTGGGCGCCAGCGACAGCTGCATCGCGGTGCACCCGTCCGACCTGGCCGTCGCGCTGGCCGCCCTTGACGCCGTGGTCGAGGTCGCCGGCCCGGACGGCGCCCGCCGGATCACGCTGGCGGACCTTTACCGCAGCCCGGCTGACGCGCCGGATCGCGAAACGGTCCTGCAGCCCGCGGACCTGATCACCGCCGTGGAAATCCCGGGCCTGCCGGAGGCGGCGAACTCGCAGTACCGCAAGGTCCGCGACCGCGCCTCCTACGCCTTCGCGCTGGTCTCCGTCGCTGCCGTCCTGCGGGTCGAGGACGGCCAGGTGGCGTGTGTCCGCCTGGCCCTGGGCGGCGTTGCGCCACGGCCCTGGCGGGCGCACCTGACGGAACGAGAACTGCTCGGCCGGCCCGCCACCGAGGACTCCTTCCGCGCGGCGGCCGAGGCCGAGCTCGCCCCCGCCACACCCCGCGAGCACAACGCCTTCAAGCCCGAACTGGCCCGGCGCACCATCGTCGCGGCGCTGCGCAGGCTGACCACGCAAACGGGTGCGTCATGACACAGACACAGGCTCAGACGGCCACGCAGCGCGTCACCCCGATCATGATCGGCCGGGCTGTCGACCGTGTCGATGGCCTGGCGAAGACCACCGGGGCAGCGCCGTTCTCGACCGATTATCCGCTGCCCGGCCTCGCCTACGCCGCGCTGACCTACTCCACCATTGCCTGTGGCCGCATCCTGGCCATCGACACCAGGACGGCGGCGGCGCTGCCCGGGGTGCTGGCGGTGATCACTCATCTGAACGCGCCGGCGATGAAGCCGCCGCCGAGGCAGAGCATGCTGAACCTCGTCTCGCTGGCGCCGGGCACGAGCGTCAACTACCTCAACACCGACGAGGTCCTCTTCAACGGCCAGCCCGTCGTCCTGGTGGTCGCCGAGTCGATCGAGGCAGCCGCGGAGGGCGCCGCGCTGATCGACGTCCGCTACCAGGCCTGTCCGGCCGCGGTCGATTTCGCCGTGGAGCAGGCGAATGCTGTACCGCAGAAAAACACTATGGCGCAGGTGGGCTCGGCGACGAAGGGGGACGCGGAGGCGGCGCTCGCCGCGGCGCCGGTCTCGGTGGATGCCATCTACACCACGCCGCAGCACCAGCACAATGCGATCGAGCCGCATGCGGCCACCGCACGGTGGGACGGCGACCGGCTGACGGTCTACGACGGGACGCAGAACATCGACTGGACCCGCAGGCACCTCGCCCAGCGCTTCGACGTCCCGGCCGGCGGGGTGCGGGTGATCTCCCGCTTCACCGGCGGTGCCTTCGGCGGCAAGACCATGGTGTGGGCGGGCACCGTGCTCACCGCGCTGGCCGCCCGGGTCGTGCAGCGCCCGGTCCGGATGATGCTGACCAGGGAGGGCGTGTACCGCACCGTCGGCGGCCGCACCCCCACGATCCAGCGTGTCGCGCTGGGCGCCGGCCGCGACGGGCACCTCACCTCGCTCATCCATGCCAGCATCGCCCAGGTCGGCAGGACTGGCGGCGGGCCGGAGCAGGTGACGTCGGTCTCCCGGGACATGTACGCGGCCCCGAATATGGCGATCCAGCAAAGCAACGTCACGATGGACGCGGTACCGAACACGGTGATGCGGGCGCCCGGGGAGGCGACCGGAACCTTCGCGCTGGAATCTGCCATGGACGAGCTCGCCGTGGCCCTGGGCATGGACCCGATCGAGCTGCGGATGCTGAACGAGCCCCTGGCCGGGCCGCTGCAGGGCAGGGCCTTCGCGCACCGGCACCTGCGAGAGGCTTATGCCGTCGGAGCCGAGGCCTTCGGCTGGCCACACCGCACACCCGGACCCGGATCCATGCGAGAGGGCCGCCACCTGGTGGGGATGGGCGTCGCCAGCGCCTGGCATCCGTCCTGGCAGTTCCAGGCGAATGTAACCGTCAGCATGTCCGCTGCTGGGAAGGTGGTGGTGCGCTGCGGTTTCCACGAGATGGGCATGGGCGGGGCCACGGCCCAGGCCCAGATCACTGCCGACCTGCTGGGTGTGCCGTTCGACGCGGTCACCGTCTCCTACGGCGACTCCGAGCTGCCGCTCGGGCCGGGCGCCGGCGGGTCAGGGCAGACGGCGAGCGTGGCGGCGAGCCTGCTGACCGCCTGCGGCAAGCTGAAGCAACGCCTGCTCTCGCTGGCCAAGGACTCGAGAACATCGCCGCTGCGCGGTCATCGTCTCCCGGACCTGCAGGCCCGTGACGGGGGACTGTTCGTCGGCGGCACCACCACCGGTGAGACTTACCCGGCCATCCTGGCGCGGACGGGCCGGCAGACGGTACAAGAAGCCGTCGGCTCCGGGTCGCGGGTCGGCAGCCTGCTCGGCCAGGCCAGGTTCACGGCCAAATTCCTCCGCGACAAGCGGCACTGGATCAAGGCCGCCTGCGGCGCGCAGTTCTGCGAGGTCCGGGTGGACGCCGACACCGGCGAGATCCGCATCTCGCGCTGGCTGGGTGTCTTCGACGTCGGCACGGTCATCAACGCCAAGACCGCCGCCAGCCAGCTCCGGGGCGGGATCGTCATGGGCATCGGCATGGCACTGTCCGAACGGACCCTGGTAGATCCGCGCACCGGGCGGATCGCCAACCCCAGCCTGTCCGAGTACTACATCCCGGTTCACGCCGACATCCCCCGGATCGATGTCCGCTACCTCAACCACCCGGACCCGACCATGCCGCTGGGGCTCACCGGGGTCGGGGAGGTCGGCATCACCGGTACCGCCGCCGCCGTCGCCAACGCCATCTACCACGCCACCGGCAAGCGCGTCCGTGACCTGCCGATCACGCTGGACAAGCTGCTTTAACCGCAGGCCGTCGGCCGCATGACGCCGCACCAGTCGCCCCATCAGGAAGGAAACATTGCCATGACTGTGAACGGAACCGTCCTCGACGGATTCGAAGCCGTGCGCGACGCGTTCGGACAAGCGCAAGCCGACGACGAGGGCGGCGCGCAACTGGCCGTCTGCCACCAGGGCCAGCTCGTGGTCGACCTGTGGACGGGCCAGGACGTCACCGGCGGCCGGCCCTACACCGGCGACTCGATCAGCATCCTCATGTCCGTCAGCAAGGGCATGACCGCAACCTGCGTGCACCTGCTCGGCCAGCGCGGCCTGCTCGACGTGGACGTCCCGGTCGCCCGGTACTGGCCGGAGTTCGCCGCGAACGGCAAGCAGCACGTCACCGTCCGGCATCTGCTCACCCACTCCGCCGGCCTGTTCGGCTTCCCCGTCGAGGCGCGTATCGGCCCCCGCGAGCTGCTCGACTGGGACCGCTGCATCACGGTGCTGGCCGCGATGGCGCCGCTGTGGGAGCCGGGCACCGCCTTCGCCTACCACGCGCTGACGTTCGGCTACCTCCTCGGCGAGGTCGTCCACCGGATCGTCGGCCGGACCGTCGGCCAGTTCTTCGCCGAGGAAATCGCCAAGCCGCTCAGCCTCGACCTGTGGATCGGCCTGCCCGAAACCGAGGAACACCGAGTCGCTGACCAGTTCAGCAGCCTGCCCGAGGCGGACCCGCAACAGACCCGGGACCAGTTGCAGGCACTCGGTATCGACACCGCCAACCCAGTCGTGGTGACGATGCTCGCCTCCTCCAGCCTCGGCGGCGAGGAGGCTATGCGCCTGCTTAACTCCAAGGACGGGCACGCCGCGGAAGTGCCATCAGCCAACGGCATCGGCACCGCCCGCTCACTGGCCAAGCTCTACGCCGCCCTCATCGGCGAGGTCGACGGCGTGCGCCTGCTCCAGCCCGGCACCGTGGAACGGGTACGGATGGCCCAGACCGACGGGATGACCGCGCCGGAGCCGCTCGCGGCGATCCCGCAGCAGTTCCCGCTGCGGTTCGCCCTCGGGTACGAGGCGCCGCGCACCGGCTCCCCCCTGTTCGGCGACTCGTGCTTCGGCCACGCCGGCCTGGGCGGCCGGCTGGCCTTCGCCGACCCAGCCACCGGGGCCGGTGTCGGCTACACCTGCACCAACAGCCGCTGGAATTACGCCGAGGGGCCGGACGCCCGCTGGCTGCCCTGGACCGCCGCGCTGCGCGACGCACTACAGCTCTGAGTTCCGCTGCTGTACCCATCACGAGCGAGACCCGTTTTCGAAGGAGGGCCATGCGTCGCCTGCCCTATACCGACCAGAGCACATTTCCCCCCGAACTGCGCCAGTTCCTCGCCCAGGTGCCACAGCACGCAGCGTTCGACATGCTGTCGCACTCGGGTGGCCACCGTGCAGCCGTTCCTGCTGCAGGGACAGGCCCAGTTCACCTCCCTGGCACTGCCGGCGCGCACCCGGGAACTTGTCATCCTGATCACCGCCAGCGCGGCCGAGTGCGACTACGAGTTCATCCAGCATGTGCCGATCTCCGAAGCGGAAGGGGTGCAGCCGAGTGTGCGAGAGGCGATTCACCGCCTGGACTTCCACGACCCGGCGCTGTCCGCGTATGACCGCGCCATGACCCGGTTCGTCGCCGAGCTGGTGGCGCGCCCCAGGGTGGGGTGAGGACGTCTTCGCCGCCGTCCGCGAAAACTTGACCGAGCGGGAAATCGTGGAAGTGCTCCAGGTGGCCGGCTTCTACTGGTCGTTCGGTCGCGTGTGCACCGTTCTGGACGTGGAGATCGTGGGCTGCGACGTTCTCGCCTGAGCAGATGACCGAGATGTGGGCAGACCTAGCCGCTGAGACCGAGCAGCAGGCACGCGAATGCCGGGCCATGCTCAGCCAATCTCGTGAACTGCTCGACCAGCTCAGGCCGCCGTCGCTAGAGGACAGGCTGCGCCAGATCGCCGAGTGGACCGGCCTCGCTCAAGATCTCGCCCAGACTGCAGCCTCGTCGTGACGCGGCAGCGGCGGTCACTGCCCCATTTGGCCGGGCGGCTGACGACGCGTTACAAACACAATCGAGCAGTAGATGCGCACCGACGAGCGCTACTCTCCGTGTGCCGATTTCGAACTTTGTAGCCGGGCCCGGTTTGGGTGGGATCGCCGTCGTACGCCACGCCTCCTCAGTGCGACAGAATGATCGTTATACACGGCTACAACCGCAGAGAGTTCGCGCTCGATAGCCGTCCATATCGGCGGATCGGGAGCGCGCAAGCGTCCAGGCCCGTGGTCACATGCCGTGACGAAATCGGTCCGCCTGTATAACTCGGATATCTTAAATCTGGCGAGCCGGGCTAGCCCCGGCCGTCACTGGCGACCCAGCGCGTCCTTTTGACAACGCTGGCG
>DATGVY010000174.1:0-6094 GCA_035299845.1 Streptosporangiaceae bacterium | reverse complement strand
CTGAGGATGAGGGTGACCAGGGTCGCGGCCGTGCGCTGCTGCACCAGCGGCAGACCGCGCGCCCGGGCCAGAGCATAGGCGGCGAACGTCGCCGCGGCGACGATGCTGCCGGCCGGGATGGCGAAGCGCAGCACCCGGCCGGTGAACCCGGGCAGGTAGCGCCGGGAGTTCGGCGCCAGCGCCAGGAAGAAGGCCGGCACGCCGATGGCCAGGGTGTCAATGATCGTCAGGTGGCGGGGCAGGAACGGGTACGGCAGCAGCGTGACGCCGACGGCTACCGCCAGAAGCGTCGCCCACACCGTCTTGGTGATGAACAGGTTGGCGACGCGCTCGATGTTGGCCGTCACCCGGCTGCCTTCCGCGACGACGCCGGGCAGGGTGGCGAACCGGCTGTCGAGCAGCACCAGTTCGGCGACCGCCTTGGTCGCCGGCGCGCCCGAGCCCACGGCGATGCCGATGTCGGCGAGCTTAAGCGCCAGCACGTCATTGACGCCGTCGCCGGTCATCGCCACCGTGTGGCCGCGGGCCTGCAGAGCCTTGACCATCGCCTGTTTCTGCTGCGGTGTCACCCGGCCGAAGACCGAGCGCTCCTCCAGCAGGCGGCCGAGCGCGCCGGGGTCGTCGGGCAGATCCCGCGCATCGGCCGGTCGGTCGGCATGGGGCAGGCCGGCGCGCGCCGCGACGGCGCTGACAGTGAGCGGGCTGTCGCCGGAGATCACCTTCAGCGCCACGCCCTGCGCCGCGAAGTACGCGATGGTCTCGGCGGCGTCGGATCTGAGCCGTTCCCCGAGCAGGATGAAGGCCGCCGCCCGCAGGCCCTGCGGGAGCGACTCGCCGTCCAGGGGGCCCGCGGCGCGCGCCAGCACGAGCACCCGCCGGCCGCTGGCGGCCAGGCCGGCGGCCTGCGACAGCTGTTCCTGCTGGCCGCCGGGCAGCACTATCTCCGGTGCCCCCAGCACCCAGGTGCCGTGGCCGGCGAAGCTGGCCGCGCTCCACTTGCGCGCCGACGAGAACGGCACGGCGGCCTGGCGCGCCCACCCGCCCGGCGGGAAGGCCTGCCCGATGGCGGCCAGCGTCGTGTTGCGGTTCTCGTCGTTGGCCAGCGCGCCGAGGGCCGCCTCGGCCGGCGCCTGGCCGTCGAGCTGGATCAGGCTGTCGAAGGCGATGGTCCCGTCGGTGAGGGTGCCGGTCTTGTCGAAGCACACCACGTCCACGCGGGCCAGGCCCTCGACCGCCGGCAGCTGCTGGACCAGGACCCGGCGCCGGGCCAGGGTGACCGCGGCCACGCCGAACGCGACGCTGGTCAGCAGCACCAGCCCCTGGGGGACCATGCCGACCAGCGCGGCGACCGTCCCGGTGAGCGCCTCCCGTACTTTCTCGTGGCCATGCAGCTGGCTGATCACCAGCAGCACGGCCACCGGTGCGATCGCCCACGTGACGTAGCGCAGGATCCGGTTGATGCCCTCCATCAGCTCCGAGCGCACCGGCGCGAACCGCCGCGCCTGGGCGGCGAGCTTGCGGGCGTACGCGTCGGCGCCCACCCCCGTGGCCTGGTAGCCGCCTGACCCGGCGACCACGAAGCTGCCCGACAGCAGCCGGTCACCCGCCCGCTTGTCCACCGGCTCGGACTCGCCGGTCAGCAGCGACTCGTCGGCCTCCAGGCTCGTGCTGGCGCGCACGACCCCGTCAGCGACCAGCTGGTCGCCTGCGCGCAGGTCGACCAGGTCACCGGCGACAAGGTCCGCGACCGCTATGTCCCGCGGCGTACCGTCGCGGATCACGCGGACCCGGGGGGCGCTGAGCACCGCGAGCCGGTCGAGCGTGCGCTTGGCGCGCATCTCCTGCGCGATGCCGATCAGCGCGTTGGTGACAAGCACCACGCCGAACAGGGCATCCTGCGGCTGGCCGACGACCAGGATCACGGCCAGCAGGACACCGAGGATGAAGTTGAACCGGGTCAGGATGTTCGCCCGCAGGATCTCGGCGACCGAGCGGCTGGTACGCTCCCCGCCCGCGTTCGCCAGCCCGCGCGAGCGCCGCTCGGCAACCTGCGCGCCGGTCAGCCCCGTGGACGGCGTCTCCGCGATCGGCGCGGCCGACGCCAGAGGCAATGAGGCGGCCGCATCAGCCATGCCGGGTCACCGCGTCGCGGTCAACGACCAGCGGAAGGCGCGGCCAGGCCCGGGCCGGGTACCGGCGGCATCGACAGCGCCCAGTCCCCGCGCGCCGCGACTCACCCTGCCACAGACCCCATCGGTACACGTTGCGCCGGCCCCGATCCTGAACGGCCTCGTCTCTGCCACGGCCATCCTCCTCGTCTCCTTGGAGGCTAGCGCCGACCCGGCCAGCACTGCTCTTGAACGCCGGGTCGAGGGCTCGCGGCGACACCGCCCCGTCGCTTTGATCGATCACGGCGAAGACCCTCCTCCTACAGCGCGGTCATCGGCGAAGGCCTCCGCGCCCTGGTCCAGCCCAGCGGCGCCTTGCCGACGAAGCGTTCACCAACGCCCTGCTCAAACACGACCTCGCTGCCGGCACCGTCCAGGCGCACCAGTTCGGCAAGGACCCCACCGCCGGCGAGGCGGTCTTCGCCCCCGCCACCCCCGATGCCGCCGAACTCGCGGAGCTGGTCGAAGACCCGCTCTACAGCGATGTGCGGGCAGACTCGACAGGGAGTCCACGCGACCGAAGCATTGCCACCGTTGCCGAGATCGTCGCGCTGTACCGGCCTGAGGAGCTACGAGACGGCCCGTGCCTCCGTCGGCCCTCATGCAACCGCCGGCGGGACAACCACGCCGAGCTGGTCGTCGCCGGCTGGCGGCAGCAGCACCAGGCCGACGAGTTCCGAAGAGTACGCCAGAATGGTTGATCTGGGCGCCATCAGCGACTCCGGCAGTCAGTGAGTCACGGGCGCGTATTCGGCATCGATCTGTCGCCGGCACGAGCCACCACCAGGGCCTTTTGACATCAGCGCCGCCCGGCCGCCGCCGGCCAGCGCTCGCCGCCACCGGTTCGCCGACATCCGCGTCACCCGGAAGCGTTTCGCGACCTCCCGGTCGCTGGCCCCGGCCACGATCTGGCCAGCCGCCGCTAACCGCACCTGCTCCCGGCGGGCCCGCTCAGCCGCGGTCAGCCCACCACCATCGGGATACCTCATGACCCCGGCATAGCACCACGCGGCGACCAGCACCAGCCTTCATAACCTCCGGCATTAAAGATCTTTTAGGCGCTCCATGGTGAGGCCAGACACGGCAACGTGATCAAAGATCACATCGGTCAACGGATGCGCGCCCAAACCGGGCGCCATCGCTTCGGCCAATGACAGCATGTAGACCTTGGCCAACTTCGGGTGCATACCAATCCAGCGCGGATCGTCGCTCCGACTGGCGACGAGTCCGTGGCCGAAGAGGTCGCTGAGGAGCGCGTGATCCATCTTCTCGTCAAAGACGTAAGCGAGCTTATTATCGCGGCCCGGCGCATAAAGCCGCGTGTGATTGTCGTCCGGCCACATATCGCGCTCGGCCACGCCAAACTGTGCGCGCATGGCGTCGCCGTGCACAGCAATGAGCTCGCGGAATGGGTTCGCAATCTGAAACGCCGCGTCGAGGGGTGCCTTGTTCTGGATGAACTCGGCATCGACGAGGCGCTTAACCTCGTCGGAGTCGCGCACGCTAGCACCAATGGGAACGATGCGCCGCATGCCATCCAGTAGAGCGCCGTCAGCTTCAGCCAGCCCTCGTCCCTGAAGTGGATGAAGGGGTAGTAGAGCCCGATGTAGGTGACCATTCCATCTCGTCCATTGTCTCTCGCGGGAGTAGGCCTCCAGAGAGATGATGCTCCCGATGCATTGCTCAGACAAGGGCCGCCCAGCATGCTGCCGCTGTGCGTCGTCGTCGGGACAACGGTGACGGTCTCGGACGTGCCGCGGTACTTGAATGCTCGCGCGGTCGGTGTCGACGGTGGATGTTGCGCCGCCGGGCAAGGAACTGGACGGCGACCTCCCGACGTCAATCGCGGCGACGGACCACGCGCAGCCGGAACCTTCATCTCTGTCTGCGGTCGCCGCCGCGCGGGTACGAAGGGCCAGGACTCGCGACCGTCTGACACCCGCGCCGGGTTCCGGTGCTCTCTCTCCGTCGATCCGTCCGACAAGCGGACGCCTGATCGCCGACGATTTGAAGTCCACGAGCGGACGAGTCTTGCGCGCCACTCGCGGCAGAAGCACCTATACGCGCCCGGCGAGGCATTGGCGCTCGGCAGCGAGGTCTGGCGCGGCGGGCGGCTTGTTTCGCCTGAGAAGATACCGGCGGCCGGTCACCACCAACGGCCGATCGCGGTCTAGGGTCGATAGCGACAGGCAGGGTCAGCGGGGCTGCGGAAGGAGGCCTGATGAGCGTACAGCAGCGGGCTGGCGCGGCTGCCGATCTGGCGCCGGGCAAGGTGGTGGGCGCGGGGCGTTATGCCGTCGGGAAGCCGGCGGGCGCTACTTCGCGGTCACCCGCCGCTGTCGCCACCTCGGCGCTGACCTGGCGGGCGGCAGTATCGACCAGGACGGCTGCCTGGTGTGCCCCTGGCACCGCTCGGCCTACGATGTCGGGACCGGCCGGATGGTTCGCGGGCCGCAGGGGATCTTCGCCAGGGTGCCCGGCCTGGACTTCGGTTACCGCTTGCTCACGCGGGTGCTGCCCCTGGGGCGGGCGCCAGTGACCGAGCGCGACGGCGAGCTCTACATCGGCGGCTGACCCGGCTGCACGGCCACCCCGGACGGCGGAGCATGCCGCAGTGCCTGCCGGCGATCGCACCCGCCCCCATGGTGGACCAGGGATTCGGACGCTCAGCCACCGCCCTGCCTGCGGCATAGAAAGGACGTTGGGTCGGCTTGAAGCCGGTCGTGTCCGGCGATGGCGGGGAGGTCAGCGGGCCATATCGCGCGGGGACCTCGACGATCATAAATTGCTTCTGGTCATGAAAACGCAACGCTCGTTCGACAAACCTGCGCTGGGTTGGCTGGACCTTGTCTTGGCGACCTTGATTTCCATGAATCTGACCTCACCGGGCGGCCGCCAGGCGAACACATCGAAGAAGCCGCTCAGCTTCCCGTCATTTGCGGCGCGCAACCGTTCGAAGGTCTCCACTGCCCAGGCCGGGGCGCCAGCCTCGGTGAGTGTCCGGAAAGCCGGGGCGGGAACCATTCAGACCGGAACCAGTTGCCCCCGAAGGCAGAGACCCAGACCCCGTCCCAGCCGTCCCGCCGCAAGTAATCTAGAACGGCCAGCTCGGCGCAGGACCGGCGTCCATTCACCGAGAATTTAGGCTTTATGCCCCAGGGGCGCCGCAGGTCGGGCGGGTCTGCTTCGCCTTCCCACCGCTCCAGCTCCCACCGCTCAGTGGCGATGCTGACGGTTCCCCCGGGCAGGTAAAACGGCGTCGGCGGGCGTTCGGTGATCTGCATGTCACGGTAATCCTGTCGGGGGAATGTCTGGTTGCGCAACCAGGGCATGACGTGAACGCTCACTCCTGTGGCTACTGACCGCAGCCGAGCCGCCCGTGACCGGCGCCTAGCCACGCACCAGGTGGAGGCGTACTCCGCGCGCCGTCCGCGTAACGTGCATCGGTCGTGTGCCGCAGCACCAACCTCAATGATTCAGGGGTCGGGCGAGGCTGGTTACTGATCGGGTTGTGCCGGTTTTCGGCGGTGGTGTCTGGTTCGCGTTTTCCCGGCGGTGGCGGTGCTGCCCGATGTGCCCGGGGCGGCACCGGCTCCAACTGCGCCGGGTGGCCTCCTTTCCGGGTCGCAGGGACGGAGTGGCCGGTCAGGCGGGTGCGGGCAGGGCGCACAGCCGCTGCCAGCAGGCCAGGAAGGCGTCTTTCCAGGGCCAGGTCCGGCTGATCTTCAGCGGGCGCGGGCGCGGGCGTGGCGGACCAGCCGGGCGGGCAGCGCCCACAGCCGGTAGCGCAGCGTGTCCGGCTCGGCGGTCTTGAGGTCGTCGCAGTCGTACAGGCCGAGCAGGCGGCACCAGGCGGACAGGTCCGCGGCGATGTTCGCGGCCAGCACCCACCCGCAGTTCACCACCCAGGCCTTGGACGGCAGGTT